>JAUUZB010000247.1 GCA_030590185.1 Deltaproteobacteria bacterium | reverse complement strand
GCAGCTCACCCGGATCTCGGGCCGGGGCACGATCAGGGCGCCGATGTTGCGCCGCTCACACCGAAAGCTGAGCATGGACTCCGGGGTGATGTCGGTCTCATCGGTGACGATGCCGTTGGCGATCAACGGTGGTGGCGCCACCTCGAAGATCAACTCCGCCGAGAGCACATCCTTGTTGACCGTGGTGTAGCTCGCGATGACGCTCAAGGTCATCCCCTCGGTGGGCGCGATCATATAGGCCCGGGCCACGCCCCCCCGCGAGTCGACCGAGACCTCGGTCTCCCCAACCGGCCTCCCGTCCACGGCGTCCGCGATGGTGTCCTCGTAGGTATCGAACAGCAGCAGCTCATCGGTGGTGAAGTAGACATCCTTGCCGTCGGCGAGGGCGCCACCGCGGAACTGCACCTCAGCGGTGAGCTCCACGATGGTCATACCATCCGCTTCGATGACGGTCGGATCGGCGATGAGGGTGATCGAGTCGCCACCGCAGGCGATCGACCCCAGGGCGAGGAGCCAGAGGCTATGACGCATGATGTTCAAGACAGGACTATAGTGCCGCTTAGACGTCTATCTTGCCACCCTGGATCGTCATCTGCTTCAAGAGGTCGCCGACGTTGATCTGCTGCTGCTCCCGCTGCTGAGCCTCCTGACGCTCCTCGGCCGCCGATCCCTCGAGGCTGGGCGGTATCTCGGTGGCCTTGGAATCCTCGGCCGCAAAGCTCTGCCACTCCTCGCCGCGGTCCTGCTGAATGCTCGCGGACTCCACCGCCCCGTCGGTGCGCTCCTGGCCGTTCGCCTCCCGGGCCTCGTTGACCTGGGCTACCTCTTGATTCTGAGTTTGGGCCTGGACGTCCTGGGCATCGCGTTCGGACTGGGCCTGGTCGATCTGCTGCTGAACGTCGGCGTCCGAGGAGGTGAGCTGACTCGGGTCGGTTTGCTCGATCTCCTGGGCCTGGACGCCCTGCTGAGCCTGCTGGCGATTCTGCTCCTCCTGGATTTGCGTCTGACGCTCGGCGTACTCCTGGATTTGCCGGACCTGCTCGCTGCGGTCCCGGATTTTGGGGTCGTTCTCGATAGCCATGCTCAAACCTCTAGCGGTGAGGGGATCCTCTCCCCCTATTATACACGGCAAACCCGGATTGCGGGTATCGAACTAGCGCAGGGCGAGCAGCCAGCCGAGGAGGTAGAGCAGGGTCGCGAACGCCCCCGCCAGGACCGCCACCGGGTCCATACCCAACCGGCGCCGCTCCTTGGCCGCAGCCGTGGCGAGCTCACCGAGCTCCGCTGCCGCCCCCTCCCGCCGCGGCTCGGTACGCCCCGGCATCGCCTCGATCTGGCGATCGAGCTCCCGGGTCATCCGATAATCCCCGCGCACAAAGGCCGCCTCCGCCGCGTCGCGCAGGTCGAGGGCATGGTGCCGACCCTCCCCTACGGGGGGGGCGCCCGTCTCAACCGGCGGCGGCTGGTCAGGGGTCTCGTGGTCGTGGGGTTCGTCAGGGGACATCGGCGCTACGGTTGCTCGGTGGTAACAGGGATCCCGCAGCGGGTAAACGGCGGGGCGGCTCACTCCATTCCGGCCAGGGCCGGGGGATCCCCGATCGCATAGAAATGTCCATCCCAGGAGCCCACGAAGATCCGCCCCCGCCAGACCGCGGGCGTGCTCTCGATACAGATCCCCTCACCGAGGGTGATATTCCAGCGACGTTCGGGCCGGCGGGGATCCCGGACGTCGTAGGCTCGCAGCTCCCCCTCGCAGGTGGCCACGATCAGGGTGTCGTCCACCAGCGCCGGCGAGGACCAGAGGTGGCGGAGGTTGGACTCCCGCCAGGCCACGGCGCCGGTCTCGCGGTCGACCACCATTAGATCACCGGCCTGGGTGGTCACGTAGAGCACACCATCGCCGAGGGCCGGGGTGGACCAGATCCCGCCGCCACGCTCGTCGCCGATCCCGGGCGGCACCTCCACCCCCCACACACGGGGGTCGCCGTCGCGCTGGGGATCGAGCTTGACCAACTGACCGACCTCCCGGGAGCGCGGCAGAAACCGCTCGAGCTCGACCGCCACGTAGAGCATGCCCTGCTCGTCGACCACCACCGAGGCATCGACGTCATCACCGACCCAATAGTCGAACAGGATGCTCGACCTGCCCTGCCGTGCCTCGTTCAGATCGACCCCGACGACCCGGCCGAGGCCGTTGGCAAAGTAGGCGCGGTCCTCGAAGACCGCGGCGGAGCTCTCGATACCGTTGCTCCGGTCCCCCACCTTCGCGAACAGCTCCTTGGTCCAACCGGGCAAGGCCAGCTTCACCTCCGGCGCCACCGTCACCCGGCCCTTGGCGTCGTAGCCGCGATTGAGCTTCACCACGAAGAAGTAGCCGTTCTCGCCGCCGGTGATCAGGTGGTCGTCGACGATCGATGGGTTGCCGTCCCAGTCATTGTCGTAGATGCCCGGGTAATCGGAGGAACGCAGGGACCAGAGCCAGCGGGTCGGGTTGCGATCGAGGGCGATGACCCGCAGGCGGTTGTCCCGCGAGCCGAAGTACAACAACGGATAGCCGTCCGGATCGATGGTCACCGAGCCCTTGATGATGTCCTTGGTCGCGAAGTCCGGTCGGGTGCGCTCGCCGGTCTCGGCGTTGAGGAAATGAACCTTCTTGTCAAAGGCGCCGAAGATCACCTCGGTCACGCCGTCCGGCCGTTCCCACACCGCTGGCTGCCCGGTCCAGCCGGTGCCGCACCATTCGCTCGGCTCCCGCGGGCCGACCTTGGAAAAGGCGCACATCTTTTCGCGGCGGGGGAAGCGCCACAGAACCTGCGGGTGCTGGGGCACCGGGCCGCGGCCGTACCAGGTGCGGGTGGGGTTGCCGCGGAACTGGAGCAAGCCCTCAACCGTACCCCACGGCTTGCCTACGGTGTCGGCGGTGACGCGGGGCGGTGGGGGCGGGTCGGGGATCCCGGCGAGGGACGGCGCGGTCTCGACGAGCGACGGTGCGGTCTCGGCGGGCGACGGTGCGGTCAGCAATGTGGCGACCACTCCGACAGCGATCGCTAGGCCCCGCCGCCGGCTGCGGGCTCTCAGGTGCACAGCCCTTCCAAGCACGCCCCAACGAAGTTGCGATCCCCGTACACGTTGTCCACCCGCCCCACCGGCGGCCAGTACTTGTGCTGGTGGAGATACGGCGCCGGGAAGGCGCCCTGCTCGCGCGGGTAGGGTCGCGTCCACTCGCTGGCGCTCACCACCGCGATGGTGTGCGGGGCGTTGGTCAGCGGATTGTTCTCGCGGTCGAGCTCGCCCTTCTCGATGGCCGCGATCTCCTCGCGGATGGTGATCATGGCGTCGCAGAACCGGTCGAGCTCCTCCTTCGACTCGCTCTCGGTCGGCTCCACCATCAGGGTGCCGGCCACGGGAAAGGACATGGTCGGGGCGTGGAAGCCAAAATCGATCAAGCGTTTGGCTACATCATCCACGGAGATGCCGGCGCTGTCCTTGAACGGCCGCATGTCGATGATGAACTCGTGGGCCACCAGGCCCTGGTTGCCGCGGTAGACCACCGGGTAGTGATCCTCGAGGCGCTTGGCCATGTAGTTGGCGTTGAGGATGGCGACCTGGGTGGCGCGCAGCAAGCCTGGGCCGCCCATCAACTGAATGTAGGCCCAGGAGATCGGCAGCACGCCGGCGCTGCCCCAGGGGGCCGCGGCGATGGCGCCGATGGCCTGCTCTCCGCCGGTCTCGACCACCGGGTGACCCGGCATGAACGGCGCGAGGTGGGCGGCGCCCGCGATCGGCCCCATGCCCGGACCACCGCCACCGTGGGGGATGGCGAAGGTCTTGTGCAGGTTGAGGTGGCAGACGTCGGCGCCGAGATCCGCGGGCCGGGACAGGCCAACCATGGCGTTGAGGTTGGCGCCGTCCATGTACACCTGACCGCCGTTGTCGTGGATGATCTGACAGATCTCCTGGATGGCGGTCTCGAACACCCCGTGGGTCGACGGGTAGGTGACCATCAGGGCGGCCAGATCGCCTTTGTGTGCGGCGGCGCGGGCGCGAAGGTCGTCGACGTCGATGTTGCCCTGGTCGTCGCAATCGACGACCTCCACCCGCATGCCCGCCATCACGGCGCTCGCCGGGTTGGTGCCATGGGCTGATTTTGGAATCAGACAGACGTCGCGATGGCCCTGGCCGTTGGCGCGCTGATGGGCGCGGATCACCAGCAGGCCGGTGAGCTCACCCTGGGAGCCGGCGTTCGGTTGCAGGGACACGCCCGGGAAACCGGTGATGGTGCTGATCAACCCCTCGAGGTTGGTCAACAGGCGTTGGTAGCCGGCTGCCTGGCTCTTGGGCACGAAGGGGTGCACCCCGGCAAAGCCAGCGTTGGTCACCGCTTCCATCAGCACCGCGCCGGTGGCCTTCATGGTGCAAGAGCCGAGGGGGATCATCGCCTCGTTGAGGGCGAGGTCCTTGACCTCGAGGCGATGCAGGTAGCGCATCATCTCGGTCTCGGAGTGGTAGCGGCTGAAGACCGTGTGGGTGAGGATCGCGCCGGTGCGCACCAACTCCGGAGGCAACGCCGAGGTTGCATCCGAGGCGAGCGCCGCCGCGTCCAACGTGGCCGGCGCAGGGGCCCCCTCGGCAAAGAGGCCGAGGAGCGTTTGCACCTCGTCGAGGGTGACGGTCTCGTCGAGGGCGATCCCGATCCGGCCGTCGTCGTGGGCGCGCAGGTTGATCCCGGCGGCGAGGGCGCGGGCCATCACGGCGGCGGCGTCCGGCACCTCGACCGCGAGGGTGTCGAAGAAGCTCTCGTTGAGGCGATACCCCAACCGGCTGAGCCCGGCGGCGAGGGTGGCGGTGAGCCCGTGCACGCGCCGGGCGATGCGCAGGATCCCCTCGGGTCCGTGCCACACCGCGTACAGCGCGGTCATCACCGCGAGTAGCACCTGGGCTGTGCAGATGTTGCTGATCGCTTTTTCGCGCCGAATGTGTTGCTCGCGGGTCTGCAAGGCGAGGCGCAGGGCCGGTGCGCCGCTCGAATCCTTGGAGACGCCGGCGATGCGACCGGGGACCAGGCGTTGGAGCTTTTTGGTGGTGGCGAGGAAGCCGGCGTGGGGCCCGCCGTAACCGAGGGGCACACCAAAGCGTTGGGCCGAGCCGACCGCGACGTCCGCGCCGAGCTCCCCGGGTGAGGTCAACAGGGTGAGGGCGAGGAGATCCGCGCATACCACCGCGAGGGCGCCGGCCGCTTGGATCCGGCCGATGACCTCGCGGTAGTCCACGATCCGTCCATCGGTGGTTGGGTATTGGAGCAGCGCCCCGAACAACGGTTCCTCGGTGGCACCAAAGTCAAAGGTCGTCGGATCGCCGGTGTAGACGGTCACCCCGAGGGCATCGGCGCGGGTGCGCACCACCGCCAGATTCTGCGGGTGGGTGTCGGCGGCGACGAAAAAGCCGGAGCGCTTGTTGCGCAGGGCGGTGCGGCACAACCCCATGGCCTCGGCGGCGGCGGTCGCCTCGTCCAACAGGGAGGCGTTGGCGACCGGCAGGGCGCAGAGGTCGACGATCATGGTTTGGAAGATCAACAGAGCCTCGAGCCGACCCTGGGCGCTCTCCGCTTGGGAAGGTGTCTCGGGCGTGTACCAGCCCGGGTTCTCCAGCACGTTGCGTTTGATCACCGGCGGGGTCAGGCAATCGTGGTAGCCCATGCCGATGAAGCTGCGGCAGCCGCGGTTGTCCGCCGCCATCTGCTGCAGCTCAGCCGTGAGCTCGGTCATGCCGCGGGGCGGCCCGAGATCGAGGGGGGCTGCGAGGCGAATGCTGTCGGGCATGGTGGTCGCGACCAGCGCATCGAGGCTGTCGTAGCCCACGGTCGCCAGCATGGCCTCGACGTCGGCGGGCCGGGGGCCGAGGTGGCGGTCGACGTAGGGGTCGATCGGTGCGCGCAGATCGGGGTGCTCACTCGCCATGGGTCGGTTCCGGGTTGGGAGTTGGGAGTTGGGAGTTGCGGGCCGCGTCGAGCCGGGGCTCAGCCGGCCACGAGCGTGGTGTAGTCGGCGGCGGACATGAGATCCTTGGTTTCGCCGGCCAGCTTGACCTTGATCATCCAACCGTCGCCGTAGGGATCCGAGTTGACGACCTCGGGGCCATCCGCAAGAGCCTCGTTGATCTCCGCCACCTGGCCCTCGACCGGGGCGAAGAGGTCTGAGACTGCCTTGACCGACTCGACCGTGCCAAAGGTGTCACCGATCGCGATCTCGGTGCCGACGTCTGGGAGCTCGATAAAAACCACGTCACCTAGTTGGTCCTGGGCATGGTGGGTGATGCCAATGAACGCGAATTCGCCCTCGATGCGGATCCATTCGTGGTCTTTGGTGTACTTGAGATTGTCGGGGATGCTCATGGGACTCTCACTGTGATGTGTTGAGATATGACCGCGGCTTAAATCAGGGGTCGTGGGAGGTCAAGGGTGGGTGTGGGTATGGGGCGCGGCTACTTG
>JAUUZB010000989.1 GCA_030590185.1 Deltaproteobacteria bacterium | reverse complement strand
GTGCTGGCTCTCTTCGAGCAGGCGCTGGGTGATGATGGCGCCCTGGGTCTCGGGCATGCCGAGGCTTTTCTGGCCCGGCCGAACTGGCACGCCAACTGCACCCCTGGCGCCTTCTGGGGTCGCGCCGCGCGGGCTTGGGCGATGCGATCGATCGGGGCGACCGGGCTCGGCGCCGCCGGCTCGGCGGGCTTGGCTCGGGGGGCGCGCGACGCCGCTGGGGTCGATGGCTGCGCCGGTGTCCGACGCCGGTTGCGAACCGAGCGCCTCGGTCGCTGTTCAGCGGCCGTCCCCTCGACGCCCTTGGACTTCGCGGCGCGAAAGTAGAAGGCGCCAGTGGTGTAGTTGGCTTGCCAGTTCGGCCGGGCCAGAAAAGCCTCGGCATGCCCGAGAACCAGGGCGCCATCATCACCCAGCGCCTGCTCGAAGAGAGCCAGCACCCGCCGGCTGTGGGCCGGTGTGAAGTAGATTAGAACGTTGCGACACAGGACGAGCGACACCTGACCCGGAGCCAACTCCACGGGCAGCGATTCACTCGCCAGGTTGTGTCGGGCGAAGGTGATCACCTCGCCGAGGCTGTCGTCGATGACCATCTCGTCGCCGGAGGCGTGGAAGTAGCGCCGCAACCAAAACGGCTCGACCTGGCGTAGGGCCCAGGGACGAAAACGGCCGGCCTTGGCGCGCTCCAGGACCATCGGGTTGACGTCGGTGGCGATGATGCGGACCCGGTCCGGCCACAGGCTCGGCAGGATCTCCTTGACCAACATGGCGAGGGAATAGGGTTCCTCACCACTGGAGCAACCGGCGCTCCAGATCACCAGGGAGTCGTCTCCACCGAGGCTGCGCTCGAGCTCTGGCAGGACGGTGCGGCGCAGGGCCTCGAACTGGGCGCGATTGCGAAAAAAGTAGGTCTCTCCGACGGTCAAGGCTGCCAGAATGCTCGGGGAAAGGGATCCCTCGGGCCCGGATAGGTGCTCCACGACCTGCTCCAGGTCATCGAGGGCGAGCTCCTCCATCACGGGCCGCAGCTTGGTCGCCACGACGTCGAGCCGGGCGGCATTGAAACTGAATCCGAAGCGATCCTCGCACAGGCGCCCGATGGCGGTGAGCTTCACTCGATCAGCCGCGTTCACGTTGGCCTCCCGCGTCGAGGTCGACCTCCGCGAGGAGCTCACGGACCATGTCGAGCTCGCCGGCGGCCAAGAGCGCTCCTGGTTCGAGGAGTAGGAGCGGCCGCGCCTCGTGTTGGAGCACCCGGCGGACGAATGCCGGCAACGACGCGCTCGGCCCAGCCTTGCCAGACTCCTCGCCCGAGAGCTCCTCGACGCCGAGCACCGAGTCGACGACCAGCGCGACGGGGCGCCCCGCCGCCTGGGTGATGACGACGAACATATTCGGGGTCAGGGAACGGCGGACCCCGGTCATGGCGTAGGGCAGATCGAGGACGGCCACCAGCTGGCCCCGGTAGTTGAGCGTGCCGCGCACGGCCGCGGGAGCCTGGGGCAATGGCGAAACCATGACCATGGGCAGGACTTCCTCGACCTGCCTCACGTCGAGGGCGACGCGGTAGTCGGCGACGGACAACAACACGCCGGTGGGCGGCAACTCCGTCGCGTCGACCTGCTCCCGATCACCGAGCACGAGCTTGCGGAGGCGGTTGAGCTCCTCCTGGACCTCGGTCACCCGCTGGACCAGCTCGCTGTGATCGGACATCAGCGCCTCCATCCCCGTGCCGTTGGGCCTCTCACGTCAGGTTGTAGTCGTCGACGATCGTCGAGATCTCACTCGCCATGGCCGAGAAGCTGGCGGCGGTTTGCTCCACGGCGTTGGTGACCCGGAGGTTGTCCGTGGCTGCCTGATTGATGTTGTTCATGGCGTGGGCCATTTGCTCGAGGCCAACCACCTGTTCATTGGCAGCAATGGCGATGCCCTGGGCCGCCTCGGCGGTATCGGCGATCACGTCGGACAACCGATTGATCACCGCGGCGGTGCCCTCGATGCTCTCCACCCCTACCGCCGACGCCTTGCGCCCCTCGGACACACTCGCCACCGCCCCTTCGATGGCCTTTTGGATGTTGCCGAGGGCCGCCCGAGCCTGGGCGGTAGCGCGCTTGGACTGCTCGGCCAGGTTCTTGACCTCCTGGGCGACGACCGCAAACCCGCGGCCGTAGTCGCCGGCCTTGGCCGCTTCGATCGAGGCGTTGACCGCCAGCAGGTTCGATTGGTCGGCGATGGCGGCGACCGAGCCGATGACGTCGCCAACCTCGCCGATGTGCGTCCGCAAGAGCTCGATGCCACCGGCGATGGTGTTCACCTGTTCCTTGATGCGGTTGATGGCGACGGTGGACTCCCCGGTCGCGTCCTTGCCCTCGCTCGAGATGTCGACCGACTGCTCGGCGACCTCGACGATTTGCTGGGCGCTCGTCTTGGAGGTCATGCCGGTCTGCTTGATCTCCTCGGCGGTCGAGGTAGCCTGGGAGATGGCCGCGGCCTGCTCGTTGGCGGAGGAAGCTAGCTGGGCGGAGGCGCTGGCCATCTCCGAAGAGTTCGAATTGAGGGCCGACGAGGTCTCCGCGAGGGCGGCCACCTGCCCGCGCATCTGCTCGGCGACGCCAGTGATTTCGACGCTGAGCCGCACCGCTTCGGTCGCTCCAAACAGGGCGGGCATGGTCACCGTGAGATCGCCACCCTTGAGCCGCTCAACGGCAAGGATCATCTCTTCGACCCTGCTGCCAAACCTGCCGACGACCAGGAAGGCAACCGATCCGGCGGCGGCCACGAGCCCCCCGGCGACCAGGTATAGGACCCACCTCGAAGGCAACACCGCGCCCTCGCCCGCAGCGGTTGGGATCAACCCCTCTAGGACGAAGAGCAAGACGACGTTGCCGAACAGAACGGCGGCGGCAACCGCTATGGCGGCCCTGACCTTGAGCTTTTCCATCTGACTGTGACCTCCCGGCGGTGACGAGATCTCCCGGCCCACCGATCGAAACCGACTCGCCCCGGGGTTTGCGCCGCCCGTCCTTGGGGACGCT
>JAUUZB010001073.1 GCA_030590185.1 Deltaproteobacteria bacterium | reverse complement strand
GGGGCAGCGGTCCGTGTTCACCGCCGAGCGTATGTACTCAGGTATGTCTCGGAATGCATAGTCGCCGGTGGCCGGATCATTCTTCCAGGAGGAGGAGAAGTAATCGGCCCAACCTTCGTTTAGACCGCCCGGCCAGGCGTTGCTGCCCCAGCTGTCGTGGTCCTGGCTGTGCAGGGTGGGCACGTAGGAAAAGACCACGGCGTGGGTGAACTCGTGGTTGACCACGCCGCTGTCGTAGGCGAAGTCGCGGGCACCCTGGCCGAAGATGATCGAGTCGTAGTCGCGTAGGAAAATCGAGGCGAGGACCTCGTATTCGGGCGGAACGCCGAGGCCATCGGTGGCCGACGCGAAGAAGGCGTTGTCAAAGCGAGCGTATTCGTTCACCAGGATCGGGTCGTCCACGGTGAGCCCGTGGGGGGGCATCGAGGTCAGTTGAGCGAGGACGTCCGGGTTGAGGTCACCGTTGCTGTCGACGACGTAGGGGATGAGGAAGTTGACGCTGGTGTGGAACGGCAGGTCCGGAACGTCGTCGGGTGGGTCATCGGGTGGCCCATCAATGGAGAGCCCATCGCCGTCGCAGGCCATCGATTTCTGGGTGAGGCAGAAGGTTTGGTCGTCGAGCACGTCCCGGAGGTGGCCGAAGAAGCTCTGCATCGCCCAATAGACCTGGAGCTCGGCAAAGGTGTCGGTCTCGCTGGCGGGGTCGACGCCGTCGACCGGCGTGGGGAACCAACCCGTGGCGTCGCTGACCAGCCGTGTCCTTTCGCTGCACAACACCGTGTCGACGTAGAACGTCATGCCGGCCGCGCCGAGCATCTCGCCCGGCACCCGCACCAACATCCGGCTCTCAAAGATGTGGGAGCCAACGGAGGTGTCGGCGTCGTCCGGCTCGCAGACGCGGTCCGCCATGCTCACGGCGTACAGCGGGTCGAGGGGGTCGCGGACGTCGCACTCGGCGTCGTCCGGGATGTTCGGGCAGCTGAACTTTTTGCAACAGTTGGTGGTCGAGAAGTGCCAGCCGAGCAGGCTGTCGCCGGGGTTGCCCGGCGCGAGGTCCGCGAGGTCGACCGCCTGCAGCTCATCGAGGTCGAAGGGGTCGGCCGCCAGCGGTGGAGATGTGAAGACCTCCGCCGCGGTGGGGGCCTGGAACTTCGCCACCGGCTCGCTGCGCAGGATGGCGCCGGTCTCGGCATCGACCCAGACATCGGTCAGGGTCTCGACGCGAAAGGTCGGCACCCGTACCCGCCAGGCCGCCCGCAGCCGACCCTGTTGGCGCAGCCAGACCGGCCGGGCGAGGTGACGCACCCGCTCCACCGCGCGCTGGCTGAAGATGCTGCCCGGGATGGTGGCGACGGCGATTTTGGCCGCGGCTACCTCGGCCACCCGGAACGAGCCGCTCGGCACCAGCGGCTCTCCGATGTCGATGTTGGTGATGACGCCGTCGAGCAGGGTGATCACCCGGTCCGCACCCTCCACCGGGATCAGGCCGGCGTCGGAGCTCAGGTGCGGGGTGACTCGAACGACCCAGCGGGATCGGAAGCGGTGCAGAGCCGTGTCGTGGCTCGCGGCCACGCCCCAGGTCGGGTCGAGCGCTAGCCATGCCTCGGAGGCGGTGAGCTGTTCCACCAGATCCTCGAGGGCGCCGCGCTGCTGGGACACCGACAGGGTCGGAGACAGGGTAGGGAGGCCGGCCGGAGCCGGGGCAACGAGCGCCAGGGTAACCGAGAGAGCGGGGTAGAACATGGAAGCTCCTGATTTCTGCCTGGAAAGGGAACCGGCGGACTATAAGCAACGAAGTCTGGTTTGGCCAGTGCGGCTGGATCGCCCTCGGGCAATCGAGGGCCTGCGCCTTGCCCTGGGTGCCGTGGCCAGGCAAAGAGGCGGATTTGAGGAGGGTGAGAGATCTGGATGGTAAGAGATCTGGAGACTAAGAGATCTGGAGACTAAGAGATCTGGAGACTAAGAGATCTGGATGGCAAAAAATCTGATCGACCCCGCGACGATCCGTTTTAACGTCCCGTTGGACGAGGACGGCAAGCGCCTCGACCGCGTCGTGGCCCATGGCGCTGGTGTGTCCAGACGTCAGGCCCGGATTTGGATCAGCAGTGGTCGGGTGGAGGTGGCGGGCAAGCCAGCCCGGATCCTGAGTCGCACGGTGCGCGCCGGACGGGAGGTGGTGGTGCACCCGGAGGTGTCCGATATCACCCCGGCCCCCGGCCCCGCCGCGCGGGGGGAACCGCGCATCCTGTTCATGGATAGGGATCTAGTGTTGGTCGAAAAACCGGCCGGCCTGCTGAGCGAAGGGGACGCCGGCCGACCCTCCCTCGAGGCGCTATTGCCCGGGTTGGTCGGGGAGCGCCACGCCGCGACAAAGCTCCGCCTGGTGCACCGCCTCGACGCCCCCACCAGCGGCGTCATGGTGGTGGCCCGCAACCCGAGCACCGCCAAACGGCTCGGGGAGGCATTCAGGCATGGCGAGGTGCGCAAGGACTACCTCGCCTTGTGCGCCGGGGAGTTAGCGGCGCGCCAGGAGATCAACCAGCCCATCGGTCGGGGTAGCGGCCGGCGCTGGGAGGTGCGCCGGGACGGCAAGCCAGCGGCCACCACCGTGACGCCCCTCGGCGCCCAGGGCGGCGATGGCCTGGTCCACGCCCAGCCCCGCACCGGGCGTACGCATCAAATCCGGGTTCACCTCGCGCACGTTGGGGCTCCCCTCGTCGGAGACGAACGTTACGGCGCCTCGAAGCAATTGGTACTGCCGTCGGGCGCCGTGCTCCGTCCGGGTC
>JAUUZB010001154.1 GCA_030590185.1 Deltaproteobacteria bacterium | reverse complement strand
GCGACGGCATCCCGGCCGCCTCGGCGCAGCTCAACTTTCCGGCCGCGGTGTTGGTGGACAGCAGCGGCGGCCTGTTGATCGCCGACTCTGAAAATCATCGCATCCGGCGCATCGACTTTGGCGCCGACCTGTTCGACCCAACCGACAACATCATCACCACCGTCATCGGGGACGGCACCCAGGGCTACAACGCCAACGGGGAGGAGGCCTGCTTTCAGCCCCACACCGGTTGCCAGTTGAACCAGCCCCGGGCCATGTTTGGGATCCCGCTGAGCGCCGTCTCCCCGCTCGGGACCGGGGACCTGATCTTCGTCGCTGACCGGGGTAACCACCGGGTCCGGCTCTACGTCAACGGTGAGATCGACATACCCATCATTGGGCTCACCCCAATCATCCAACTGCTGACCGTGGCGGGGAACGGCACCCGGGGCTTCGAGCCGGAGCCGGACCAGGGCGGTGGGCAGAGCTACCACGATCCCGCCATCGACACCCCGCTCGAGTTTCCCCGGGGCCTGTTCCCCCACGTCGACACCGGTTGCGGTACCTGTATCCTGGTCGCCGACGGCGTCGACCGGGTGCGGGTCATCAGCATCGTCATCGACGCCGCGGCCCTCCAGTTCAACACGACCCTCGACACCATCCTCGGCGGCGCGGACCCGGAGCCGGACGGCACCCTCGCCACCGCGCTGCTCGGCAGCCCCGAGGCATTGTTTGGGCTCGATGACGAGCGTTGGCTGGTGGCGGATCGCGCCACCGGGCATTTGCGGCTGGTCGACCTGGCCGGCGATGACGTGAGCACCGCGGTAGGTTTCCCCGAGGGGCTCAGCGATCTCGCCGCCCCGGTGCCGGCGCGGGATCGTGACACCTTCTTGTCCCCGCGCGCCTTTGCCTACGACGCTGGAAACATCCCACCCGCCCTGTACGTGGCGAGCAGCCGGGCGCACACCATCTCCCGCGTACTGTTGGTCGACCCAAGCGACCCGAGCACCTGGACCGCCGAGCACGTCACCGGCACCAACCGCCACCCGGGCCACCTGGACGGCCCTGCGGCGGATGCATTGTTTGCGGCCCCCTCCGGCCTCACCTTCGACGCCACCCGCCGCATCCTCTACGTGGCCGAGGAGGAGAACCACACGGTGCGCGCCGTCGACGTGGACAACCCCACCGCGGTGGGCGCGGTCGACACGGTGGCCGGCATCCCCGGGCAGCTCGGCTTTTTTGGCGACAACATCGCCGCCGGGGCGGCGATCCTGAACTCGCCTTCCGGCCTAGCTTTTGCCAACGGGCTGCTCTACGTCTCCGACACCGGCAACAATCGGGTGCGGGTGGTCGAGGGCCTCGAGGGCGCAACGCCCATCATCTCCACCCTGCTCGGGGATGGTGAGGCCGCATCGGGCGGTTTCGGCGAGCCGGCCCGTGCCTTTCCGGTCAACCACCCGGTCGGGGTCACGGTCGATACCTACGGCAACCTGTTCGTGGCGTCGCGTAACACGATCCGGCTGGTGACCGCCGGTGAGGACGGCGTGGCCCGCGGCGATGACTTTGTCCAGTCGATTTACGGCACCGTGCCCCGGGACACCTTCCCCGAATCGGTGACCACCTGTTTGAGCGACTTGGCCTTTAACAGCACCGAGGATCGGATCTACTTCCTCGACGCCTGTCTCGGTTTCTTCATGCAGCTCGATCACCGGGTGGTGAACCCATGAGGTTTGTTGATGGCCCAGGGGCTTTGCCCTATCCTCGGGAACGAAAGCGCAGCGCGACGATGATTCGAGTGGGAGTCTCCGGGGTGTTCGCGTGGGCCGCGTTCCTTGGCGCGGCCGCGTCGGGTTTTGTCCACACCACCGCCAACGCGGCGCCCGCACCGGCGGCGCGCACCTCTGCCGCCCAGCTCCTCGCCCAGGCGGAGGAGCAGTTCGACGACATGGAGTACGAAGCCGCGATTCCGCTCGCCAAGAAGATCCTGGCCCGCGATGACGTGCCGGTCGACGTCCGACTCGACGCCTACGTGATCCTCGGCAGCAGCCTCGCGATCGCAGGCCAACCGGCCCAGGCGGAAAAGGCCTTCCGCCTGTTGCTGCGCGGCCGACCCGACTTCGACATGAAGGGCCGGGATGTGGCGCCGAAGATCCTGCGTATCTTTCGCAGCGTCAAGATGGAGGAGGACCGGATCCGCGCCGAGACCCGCGAGCTCGAGCGCAAGCGCTTGATCGAGGAGCTCGAGCTCAAGGGTGAGCCGACCGAGCAGGCGACCGGGGGTGAGCCGATCCTGTTCACCTACCGGCTGCGCGATCCGCGCAGCGCGGTGAGCTCGGTGCGTGTGCAGTACCGCAAGCACGGGGCGGGCGCCGACTTCTCCGCCCTCGCCTTGAGCCTCGATCCCAGCGGTGCCTGGTCCGGCAGCATCCCCGGGGAATGGACCGAGAACGAGGACGGTTTCGAATTGGAGTACTTCGTCCGCACGACAGACAGCCGAGGGGAGCCTCTCTTGGAGCTCGGATCCCCAGCCATCTCGACGCCGATGCGGATCCCGGTGGAGCCGGGATCGGTCAGCTCACCCTTCTACGAGACCTTCTGGTTCT
>JAUUZB010000518.1 GCA_030590185.1 Deltaproteobacteria bacterium | reverse complement strand
CCCGAGCTCACGGATGAAACGGTCTCCGGTGGGATCACCCCGAGTATTGATGATGACGATGGGCACGCCTTCGAGGTCCGAGTCGTCACCGAGCAGGCTGCAGACCTCATAGCCACTGATGCCGGACATGGTGAGCTCGAGTAGGATGACCTGGGGTTGGACCTTCCGTGCGATCTCCACCACCGCGAGGCCATCATCGAGGCAGGTGACGTCGTAGCCGGCTTCGCTCAGTACCGTCTCGGCGATACGCAGCACGCCTGGCGCCTCATCCACGATTAATACCTGCGCGGGCGTCTCTTGTGCCATCCTTGGTCCCTTTTTTCCGGCCGCTTGCCGGAGCAGGCGGAGTGTAGCCGATCCCATGCCGGCGCCCTACCACCGGGCCGTCGCCCGCCATTGAATGACCTGGGGCGTTCCACTAGAATCCGGGCGAGGCTGCACTGAGATGCCAGCAGAAGAAGAGCTAGCCATTGGCATCGACCTCGGCACGTCGAACTCCTGCGTAGCGGTGGTGTTGGACGGTGAGGCCCGCGTCCTGGCGGATAAACGAGGCGAAAAGGTGCACGCCTCGGTGGTGAGCTTCCGCGAAGATGGCAAGGTGATCGTCGGTAACGCCGCCCGTAAGCTGCTCACCAGCCACCCGGAGACGACCGTTTCATCGGCCAAGCGTTTGATCGGTCGCTTCTTTTTTTCCGGCGAGGTGCGCAAGGCCAACGCCCGCTACGGCTTCGAGTTGGTGGAGGGGGAGAACAGCGCGGTGCGGATCAAGATCCGCGATCAGGAGTACGCACCCCAAGACATAGCCGCGCTGGTGCTCAAGCGTATGAAGCGGGTCGCCTCCGAGGGATTGGGCCAAGAGGTCAGGCGGGCGGTGATCACGGTGCCCGCCTATTTCAACGACAACCAACGCCAGGCTACCCGGGACGCCGGTGAAATCAGTGGTCTCGAGGTCCTGCGGATCATCAACGAACCCACCGCGGCGGCCCTCGCCTACGGCTATGGCAAGGAGCAAACCCAGCGGGTCGCGGTCTACGACTTCGGTGGCGGCACCTTCGACGTCTCGATCCTCGAAATCGGCGGCGGCACCTACGAGGTGCTGTCGACCGCGGGCGACACCTACCTAGGCGGCGACGACATCGACGAGCGGGTGGTGACCTTCATGGCCAACGCCTTCTATCAGGACACGGGCATCGATCTGCGTCAGGATCCAGTGGCGCTCCCGAAGCTGACGGAGGCGGCCGAGGAGGGCAAGCGGTCGCTGGCCACCGCCGAGCAGGTGACTTTCGAGCTGCCGGGGATCCACGAGGGGCCGGACGGCAAGATACACGATCTCGAGGTGACCCTCTCCCGCAAAGAGCTGGCGCGCATGACCATGGACATGATCCAGCGCACCTTCAAGGTTAGTGACGAGGCCCTGCAGGCGGCGCGCATGGTAGCCACCGATCTGGACGGGGTTGTAATGGTCGGCGGACCCACCCGGTTACCCTTCATCCGCACGGCGGCGCAGCATTATTTTCAACAGGAGCCGCAGGACGGCGTAGACCCGGACGAGGTGGTGGCCCTCGGCGCGGCGCTGCAGGCCCACGCCTTGCTCAACGCCGGGCCGCCAACGATGCTGCTCGACGTTACGCCGTTGCCGCTACGCCTGGCCACCGTTTCCGGCTACACTGAAGAGATCATCGCCAAGAACACGCCGATCCCGATCGAACGCACCCGCACCTTCACCACCGTGCGCGACAACCAGGAACGGGTGCAGGTGGCAATATTGCAGGGTGAAGATCGTCTACAGAAGAAGTGCGAGCTGCTGGCCCACTTCGAGTTCTCTGGCCTACGGCCGGCGCCCCGTGGTGAGGTCGAGATCGAGGTCACCTTCGAGATCGACGCCAACGGCATCGTCAATGTCTCCGCCAAGGATGTGGAGACCGGCCGGCAGGCCTCGACCGAGGTCAAGCTGTCGAGCGGCCTCACCGACGAGGACATCGCGGCCAGCCGGCGCCGCACCGAGGCGACCGAGATGATGGCGGTCTCTTCGTGACGTCGATCAATCCGCAATTCGTCGCGCAGGTCGAGAAGATAACGGCCGCCTTGGACAACCTCGACTACTTCCAGCTGCTGCGCCTCCCCTACGAGGCCACCGACGAGCAGATCCGAGCCGGCTACCACAGCCAGGCGCGCACCTTCCACCCGGATCGCTACAACTATCTCGACGCGCCGGACCTGGTGCGGGACCTGGGAGTGATCGCCAAGCGGATCACCGAGGCTTACGTCATTCTACGGGACGCGGACAAACGTGCGCAGTACCTCACCCGTGTGCAAGGCGAGCGGCGTGCGCAGCATCTGCGCTACCGCGAGAGCCACGAGGTCGAGCAGCGCGAGCGTGAGTCGGCCAAGGGCGGCACCACCCGCCAGGGGCGGCAGATGTACGACCAGGCGGTGGCTGCCTACGAGAGTGGCGACCGGGCGACCGCTATCCAGAACTTGAAGATGGCGTTGCTCTACGAGAAGGACAACTCGTCGTTCAAGGAGTTGTTGGACGAGTGGACCGAGGAGGGGTAGGCAATGGAGCTCACCAACGAAGCGCGCCAATGGTTGATCGCTTGGGCCCGGCGCTCCATCGCAGGGGCACTGGCTAGGGAAGATGAGGCGTCCCCGGGTGAGCTCCCACCGGGGACCGAGTTGCCCCGCGGCTGTTTTGTCAGCCTGCACCGTCGCGACGGCTCCCTGCGCGGCTGTATCGGCACCTTCAGCGCCGACGAGTCGCTGTGGAAAAACGTGCGCGAAATGGCCGTCGCCGCCGCCACCCGCGATCCGCGTTTCTCACAGATTTCGCCCGAAGAGCTCGAGGGGTGCCTCCTCGAGATCTCGGTGCTCAGCCCCCGCCGCGAGGCGGAGGCCTCCGAGGTTGAGGTCGGCAAGCACGGCATCAACGTCACCATGGGCACGCGGCGAGGGGTCTTGCTACCCCAGGTGGCCGTGGCCCAAAACTGGGACCGGGAGGCCTTCCTCGATCACACCTGCATCAAGGCTGGCCTGCCCGGCGACGCCTGGCGCGGCGGATCGGTGACCATCGAGCTGTTCACCGCGGACGTTTTCGAAGAAGAGCGGTAGCCTACGGTTGGCCGTTGGGGCTGACGGCGCCGGCGTCCGGGTCGACGTCGGCCGCATCTGCCATGGGGGCGTGCAGCCGGATCGCGGCCTCGGCACAGGCCCCGCGTACCTGCTCTGAGTTGTCATGGGCGGCGAGCGCCGTGACGCGTTCCAGCGCCTCCCCTTGACCGCGTAGCCCGATCAACTCGCAGGCTGCGGCGCGCACGTTGGGGTTGCGGTCTTCGAGCAGGGCGCTGCGGAAGTCGATTACGTCGTTGGTCACCGCGGCGCCCCGGCCCCGCGGCACCTGCTGCGGCCACAGCCACAACAGGCTGACGAAGACGATCGCAAAGGCCACCTGGAAGAAAGCCCGGCCCAGGGAGTGTCGCTGTCGCTTGACCAGGAGCCAGCGGTCCACGGCGTAAACCACGACGAAGAGCGTGAAGATGCTCGGGGCGACCAGGGGTGCCCACGTCGGCACGTCGCCCAGGCGGGCTGCGGCCCGCAGCCAATCCCCCAACAGGAAGGCCGCCCCGGCGCTCGCCATTAGAAAGACGTAAATGGCAATACGTAAGACGCGGCGTTTGGCGGTTTGGGTCATGGTGCTACCGGGCCGGGCGACTCAGTTCTTTTTGAGGACCATCGCGATTTGGTTTGCTTTCTTGTTGGCGCGGTCGAAGCGGCCATCGGCGAAGGCGTTGCTCAGGTCTGACAGCAGGCCTTGGACTTTTTGGTTCTCCTTGGTGCCGAGCTCCTTGTTGGCCATGGCGCGGTTGAGTCGTCCCATTTTTGCCTGCACAAAGGTGTGGTCGATGGCGATGCCCTCGACGATCGAGGAGACCTGCCCAAAGGCCGTCACGGCTTCGCCGTAGTCCTTGTCCGAGAGCGACTGGCCGCCCTGTCTGAACAGGGTCTTGGCGGTCGGCGGCAGATCGTCCATGAGAATGCCCTTGCTCTCCATGCGCGATCGCACCGCTCGCTGCGCCTTCTGCGCCTGCGCCTTCGTGGCGCTGGTGCCCCCTGAATTGGCGCTGGGGGAAGGGGTGTTCACAAAGACGGTTTTGGTCACGCCGCCGCCCTTGAGGCTGGCGAGCAGTCCGTTGAGCTCCTGAAGAGTTTGATTGGCCTGCGTCTCACGGCCTGCGATGGCCGCCTCCCGCTTGGCCAACGCCTCCTCTCGCCGGGCGACGTTGCTCTCACGCCGGCCAACCTGGGCCTCGCGTTGCTCAATCGTCAGCCCGCCCTGCCCGCGTTTGGTCAGGGTGGCGATGCGCTGGAGCAACTCAGTTTTTTCTCGCGACAGCTTGGTGCGCTCCGCCTCGAACTTGCGTCCACGATCGCGCACGCGTTTCTCTTCCTTGTCGAGCCGTTGACGCTCCGCCTCGAGCTTGTCGCGGGTCTTGCGGTCCTTCTTCGACAACGAGGCGAGTCGTTTTTCGACCTCCGCACGCT
>JAUUZB010000813.1 GCA_030590185.1 Deltaproteobacteria bacterium | reverse complement strand
TAGTCGAGGCCATAGAACATCTCGCCGTCGACCACCGGGTCGAGCAGCTCCTCCCCCTTGGCCCAGACCTCGAGTGTCTCCCCCGCGAACTCGCTCCACCGCTTGCCGCGGGCCGGTTGCCCGGCCAACAGGAACAGCGGATAGAAGGTGCCCTCGAGGCGGCCGACGTCGCCGATGGCGAAGTGGATTTTGCCCGGGTCCCGAGCGAAGGGAAACAGCTTGAGGCTGCCGAGGGTGACGTCCACCGAGCCGGCGTGTAGCCCCTGGAACTGCTCGTAGTCGAAGTCGCGGCCGTCCGCCCGCACCCGCGCCTTGGTGCCGGCGAGCATGTAGGTGCCGTAGTCGACCCACTGTTGCGGTACCCAGGACATTAGACGTCCCATGCCCGGCACGGTTGTCCAAAAGCCCACCGCCCCCTTGCCGATGACGCGCAACACGGTGAGCGCGCCCTGCTCTGGCTCGCTGTAGTACTTGGAGAAGAAGCGTTGGCCGATGCCGCCGATGGCGGCCGCAAAGCCGAGGCGGCAAAAGCTGGTGGATTCCTCTGGCTCCCCAGGGCGCCGTCCTTCGACGCGGAGGGTGTCGAGCTCAACCGTGGTTGGTTGGCGACCGTCCTCGAGTTGAGTCACCAATGACCGGATGATGTTGTCAGCGCGGCCCTTGATGCCGGCTTTTTTGGCGACGAAGTCGATGGTGCCGCCATTGGTTGGGACCAGGTGCGGGGCGGTGCCGAGGGTCCCGTCGCGTCCAGCGATCAGATCCTGACTCTCGTTGAGCAACCAATGGAAGGTGCCGTCGCCGCCGTCGGAGACCAGATACTCGACGCCGCGGTCGAGCAGCTCGGTCACCACCGGCTCGAGCTCCTCCACGGTGGCGGTTTGGCGCACCACGCCGCTGCGGCCGACGATGCGACGCAGGGCGGCCTCGCGATCATTGATGCGTTGGTTTTTGCGGGAGTTCGGGTTGGTGATGACACCAATCCTAGTCACGGTTGGCTCTCGATCGGCGACAGGATGTTTGAGCCGTCGGCGTCCTTTTCGACCTTGAAGCCGAACAGCTTGACCAGCTCGATGAAGCTCCGCCCGAAGAAGAGATCGAGGCTGTCACTCGGCAGACTGAGCTGCTCGGCGACGAAGTGGCGGAAGTGGTCCTCAAAGGCCACCGCGTCGATCACCGCGTCGATGCTCTCGCTCTTTTCCGGATCGAGATCTTCGAAGACCTTGCGCAGGTGGGTGAAGCTGCAGCGCCGGTCGTGCTCGTCGAGTAGCCTGGTGAGATCCTCGAGGCTGGCGAACAGCTCTTGCCGGGTGAGCTTGGGCTCCTCGGCCAGCTCCTCAGCGATGCTCGTATCCCAGCAGGCCTGGGCCCGGCATTGCATCGGCCGGTTTTCGTAGATCCCGCAGGTGCACTCGCCGGTGTCGAAGAAGACACAGGCCTGGGTCTCGGGGCTCTCGCGGACCTTGATGCACTCGGCCTCGAGGTGGAACGGCTCCTTCTTGAAGGGGGAGCGCACCGCCTCGCCGCGTCGTAGGGTGAGGAGCTGGGCCAAGGGCATCAGCTTCTCCTGCACCAGCTCGAGATCCTCTGCGTAGAGGGTCGGGCTCGAACGCCGGCAACACTCGCCGCAGCCTACGCAGACCGGCATCGCCTCTTTGGTCGCTTCGAAACTGGCCTGGATCAGATCTGGCCAGGCGGCGCGGCGGGCTTCCTCGTCGAGCGCCGGCCAGCGGGTGTTGATGGCGTTGACGGTTTGGTCTTGCTCCACCTGGAAGCGAATACGCACCGCCGGCATCTCGACCTTGCGCAGCATCTGACGGGAGAAGAGCTCCCCGGTGAGGTAGTTGATGACGTCAGCCCAATCCCAGCTCGTCGGTTCCGGGATGTCGACATTTTTTTGGTCTTGCGTTTTCATCTGAATTCCCGCCGCTGTAATCGCCTCCACCGGGCGCCCTGTCAAGGCGACCGAGGGACTCGCGCGGTCCTCGCTCGGCGGAGTGGCACCTGCGTCGTGGGCTGGAAGCGCCGCCGGCTTTGGGGTGAGGAGGGCAAGAGATATAGTGCGGGCCCTGGAGGTCAACATGAAGAGTCATCGCAAGGAACTCTGGTTCGAGGTCCCGACCCGTCGGGAGTTCGTGCACATCACGCCGAACGTCGAGGCGGTGGTGCGCGACAGCGGTATCAAAGAAGGACTCTGCCTGGTCAACGCCATGCACATCACGGCCAGCGTCTTCATCAACGACAACGAGTCCGGCCTGCATCACGACTACGAGCGCTGGCTCGAGGAGCTCGCACCCCACGAGCCGGTCGATCAATACCATCACAACCGCACCGGCGAGGACAACGCCGACGCGCACTTGAAGCGCCAGGTGATGGGCCGCGAGGTGGTGGTGGCGATCACCAACGGTGAGCTCGACCTCGGGCCGTGGGAGGCGATCTTCTACGGCGAGTTCGATGGCCGGCGGCGCAAGCGGGTCCTGGTCAAGATCATCGGGGAGTAGGGTAGGCGAGCGCCCTCCCCGGGATCTCCCGGGGGACCTCGTTCTGGAACCCGCCGTCATTGTAGGTACGGCCGGATCATTGTCGCGACGTCTTAGCAACGACCTCCCGATCCGTGGGATAGTGCCCGACAGCACAGCAACCCTGGAGGCCCTTTTATGAAGCTCGTCATCTCTGCAGTCATCTGTTTGTTCGGTTTTGCGCTCGCCGGTTGCCCGGGCGACGCGGCAACCAGCGACGCCGACGCCCCGGCTGAAAAGTCCGGTGGCGTGCTCGACAAGGCCGAGAAGGACGTTCGCGCCGGCGCCGACGAAGCCGTGGAGAAAGTCGAGAGTGGCAAGGTGGCCAAGGACGTCAACAAGGGCGTCAACGAGGCCGCCAAGGACGTCAAGGGCAAATTGAAGTAGCGCCCTGAGCGGCGTTGGTCGAGATCACCGAGGACTCGCGTCACCCAGCACCTTCGGGATCTCCCGCGGGTGACTGACGATCACATCCGGGCCGGCCTCTTCGAGCGCCTCGCGGCTGCGCATCCCCCAGTCGCAGGCGATCACCCGTGCCCCCACCGCCCGGGCGCTCTCCACGTCCGGGGCGCTGTCCCCGATCATCCACAGCGCCTCTGGCGCGACGCCGAACTGCTCGGCCACAAAGGTCAGCACCAGCGCGTCCGGCTTGGGCTTGTCCAGACTGTCGCCGCCCAACACTAGATCGAAGAATTCACCGAAGCCGAGCTGCTCCACCATCGGCGCGACGAACCGCGATGGCTTGTTGCTCGCCACCGCCATCGGGTGATCGGCCAAGGTTCGCAGACATTCGAGGATGCCGTCGTAGGGCCGACTGTGCTCGCAACACATCTCGCCGTACAGCCCTAAAAAACGTTGAACCACCGCCTCGATGCGTTCCTCGTCGCGCTCGGCTTCGGGAATGGCGCGCTCGGCGAGCCTCTTGACCCCGCGGCCGATGAAGGCCCGCACCTCCTCGGGGGTCGCCTCCCGAAAGC
>JAUUZB010001108.1 GCA_030590185.1 Deltaproteobacteria bacterium | reverse complement strand
TCGGCGACAAGCTGATCACGCCGGAGAACCTGCTCAAACGGGGGATCGACGCGGACGACGCCTTCATGGAGTGCGGCGGGGTGGTGGTCTGCCTGGTGGAGGTGGTCGGCGGGCTCGGCTGGGATGCGTTTGTGGTCGGCAACATCGCCGGTCTCGGCGAAGGTCGCGTGATCAACATCAAGCTGATCGACGTACGCACCGGCGGTGAGGTGCGCCGCGCCTCGGAGAAGGCGAGCGGCGACGAGAGCATGCTGATCGGCAACATGCGACGGGCGGCGGTGACCCTGCTGGCGCCGGAGCTGTTGGTCGGGACCGTCGACTTGCGCTGTCCCCAGGAGGGGGTCGAGATCACCATCGATGGTCAGTTGATCGGCACGACGCCGCTCGCCAACCCACGTCTGGAGGTGCCGGTCGGTCGTCACGCCATCGAGGCGAGCGGCGAGGGCCTGGTGCCGTTCTCCACCCTGGTCGACCTCGCCTACGGCGAGAGTAAAAAAGTTGAGATCAAGCTGCCGCGCAACACCGTCTTCGTGGGCGGCGACACGCCCTTCCGTTCACGGTGGTGGACCTGGATGATCGCAGGGACGGGCGTGTTGGTGGCCGGCATGGGGGGAGTGTTCAACTTCATGCAGGCGGACACCGTCGCCAAGATCGAAAGTCGCGCGCAGAGCGGCACGCTCACCGTCGGCTATGCCAACGACCTCTACCGGCAGGAGGATGAGTTCTGGACCGCCTCCCTGGTCCTCTATATCGCGGGTGCCGCGGTGGTGACGGGGGTCTTAGTGTTGCTCGGTCTGGACCTGTTCGACTCACCTGCCACGCTACCCCCTGAAAACGCAGAGGAATCTCCCTTGGGGTTTTTCCTGACACCGCTGTAGGGGATCTTCCCGACTTGTCGGGTTGGTGCCCGATCGTTACCATCGCCCTTGCAACAACACCTGTAAGGGGAAACACGATGGCGATGGGTACAGTGAAGTGGTTTAACGATAGCAAGGGTTTTGGATTTATTACGCCGTCCGAGGGTGGAGAAGAGGTCTTCGTGCACTTCTCAGCTATTCTCGCCGAAGGCTTCAAGTCCCTCGCCCAGGGTCAAGCGGTGGAATACGAAGTCGTTCGTAGCCCCAAGGGTCTCCAGGCCCGGGACGTACAGTCCACAGCAGCGTAGCTCAGCTCAGCTCAGGGGCCCGGGCTCCCCCGGCCCACTTTCCAACACCGCGCGGTCTAAAACTCGGAAGCCAATCGCTTCCTCGAGATGCGTTGCCGTCACCGCGGCGCAGCGGTCGAGGTCGGCGATGGTGCGCCCTACCTTAATAATGCGATTGATCGCCCGCGCTGAGAGACCGTATCGCTCTACGGCCTGCTCGAGGCGGGTGACGCCCCGCGGATCGAGGGGGGCGTAGCGGCGCAACTCCCGCTGCGCCAGGGAGGAGTTGGTGCGCCCGGGGCCCAGGCGTTGGTGTTGGGCTCGGCGGGTGGCCTCCACCCGGGCGCGTACCATCCGGTTGGTATCACCGGAGGGGGGCTTGGTCAGCTCCCGGTAGGGCACCGCGTCAACCAGGACGTGGAGGTCGATGCGATCGAGCAGCGGACCGGAGATCCGCGCCCGGTAGCGCCGCACCTGGTCGAAGCTGCACAGGCAGGGCTTGGAGTTGCCATTGCGGCGTTGATCCACCGGGTGGTCGCCTCGGTAGCTGCCGCAGGGGCATGGGTTCATGGCCGCCACCAGGAGCACGTCGGCGGGGAAGATCAGCGACCAGGCGGCCCGAGCGATGTGGATTTGACCTTCCTCGAGCGGCTCGCGCAGGGTCTCGAGGCCGCGGCGGGAGAACTCCGGCAGCTCGTCGAGGAACAACACCCCTCGGTGGGCCAGGGTGATCTCGCCTGGCCGCGGGATGCTGCCGCCCCCACACAGGGCCGGCTCGGAGGCGGGGTGGTGGGGCGCCCGAAAGGGTCGTACGCGCAGCAAGCCGTGGCCGTTGAGCAACCCGGCGGCTGAGTAGAGCCGGGTGACCTCGATGCGCTCCTCGGCGTCGAGCTCCGGCAAGAAGCCGGGTAGGCAACGGGCGAGCATGGTTTTGCCGCTCCCCGGGGGGCCGACCATGAGCAGGTTGTGGCCCCCGGCCGCCGCGATCTCCAGGGCGCGTTTCGCCCGGGTCTGGCCCCGGACCTCGGAGATGCAGGTGTGGGAGCCGCGGGCTCGGCTCGGCTTGGGTTGGGCTGGCTCGATCTTCTTTTTGCCCTCGAGGAAGTCGACCAGCTCGGTGAGGGTGTCGACGCCGATGACGTTGAGATCTGGGATCATCGCCGCCTCGGCCGCGTTGGCCGAGGGCACCACCAGCTCCCGGTCGCCGGATCGGCGGGCGAGATCGGCGAGCAGCACCGCACCTCGAACCGGCTCCAGACCGCCGCCCAGGGAGAGCTCACCGTAGAAGCGGCGCCCGGCGAGTTGGGACGGGCGAAGGACGCCGTCCGAGGCCATCATCGATACGGCCAGGGCCAGATCCAGGCCGCTGGCATCCTTGGGCAGCTCCGCGGGCAACAGGTTGGCCACCAGGCGGTGGCCGGAGGATGGGTAGCCGCAGGCCAGGATGGCGGCCCGTACCCGCACCAAGGATTCCTTGACCGCCCCCCGGGCCAACCCGATCAGGATCATGCCGGGCAGGCCCTTGCC
>JAUUZB010000152.1 GCA_030590185.1 Deltaproteobacteria bacterium | reverse complement strand
GTATCTGGTACATCCTGCAAGTGACCCTGCAATCTCCCTATCCCTGACTACCACAAAACGCCACGGTTGGTTGTTGAGGCCTGAACTGGGGCCACTGAGCCCCGGCCTTCGGTCCTCAGCCCACGTCCGGGAGGGCCTTGGGCCGCCAGCGCCAGGGCAGCAGGGCGCGCGACTTCGAGACCTCGGTCTCGCTCGTCTTTAGGATTTTGTCGGCGGCATCAACGGCGGAGCCCATTGAGCTGATGACCCCGTGGCCCTGCCGGCAATTGGTGCCGCAGAAGAAGAGGCCCGGGATCCCCGACTCGGCCCCTGGGCGCTTGCCCAGGAACTGCGCCGGCGTGGCGGCTAACCCGCAGCTGGCGCCATCGCTGGTCCAGGTGTAGCGACTCTGGGTCATCGGCGAGGCGGTCTCTCGAAAGACGATGTGCTCGCGAAGATCGGGAATGATCCGCGTCGCCTGATCGAGGCAGGCCTCGGCGATCTCGGCCTTGCGTCGCTCGTAGGCCTCGTTCTGGCGGTAGCTGCCGTCGGCGATCTGCGCGGCGGTGATGCCCCAATACTTTGGATCCCGCGGCACGATGGTCATCAACTCGAGGTTGGTGTGGCCCGGGGGGGCGGCGGCCTCGTCCCCCGGGTCCTTGAGGGACTTGGTCGTCATGAAGACCGTCGGCGGCAGGGTCAGCTCACCGCGGAGGAGCTTGCGGTAGTCGGCCTCGATGTCGAGGCGATCGCCGATCCAGGTGTTCCTGTTGCCGTAGGGCAGCTCAGCGGGGGGGATGTCGAGGCCGAGGTAGACCACGAAGAACGGCAGGGCCATCTCGAGATCCCGCACCCGGCTCGCGACTTGGCGCGGAAAGTGGTGGCTACCGACGAGGTCGATGACGGTGCGCTTGTAGTCGGCGTTGGAGACGATGACCGGTGCCTTCACCGTGCGGCGGCCTAGGTATTTGTTCTCGATCACGACCCCGGTGGCGCGGCCCCCGTCGATGATGATCCGACGGACCTTCGTGTTCAGGCGCAGCTCGCCGCCCGCGGCCTCGAGCTCCTCGGCGATGCGATTGCTCACGCGTTGACCGCCGCCCTCCGGATAGTAGGCGCCCGATTTCAAGTAGTGGTTCTGGGTGCCGGCGTGCAGCGCGGTGGAGACCCGCGCCGGTGAGACCCCGTGGGTGCCGGCGTGGATCATCAAGAAGGCGCGCAGCTGGGGATCGGAGGTGCAGGAATCGATGAAGACGCTGATCGGGCCAAAGGCGTAGCGAATCAGCAGCCAGGCCCGCGACAAGCTCCACGCCACCTCGAGCTTGGACAGGCTCTCCTCGGCGCGGCTCACCCCATTGACCTCATTGAGGAGCCGGACGTAGCGCTCGATGCCGCGGCGCTCGGCCGGGAAGCGCTCGATCAACCGGCGGCGCAGCGTCTCACGGTCCGAGGGGAAGCCGATCTCGAGGCCAGGCAATGAGATGTGCTCGAGATCCTCGTCGAAGGGGCGAAAGACGATGTCGTTGACGCCGCAGGCCTTCAGCATCGTGTCGACGTTGCCGCCGGGGGCGCAGTCGCCGACGTAGTGGAGGCCGACGTCAAAGCGCCAACCCTTGCGCCGAAACTCGCTGACGCAGCCGCCCGGGACGTAATGCTGGTCGAGGGTGAGCACACGCTTGCCCGCCCGCGCTAGGATGGCCGAGGCGACCAATCCGCCGATGCCGGCGCCCACGATGATGACGTCATAGTGATCGTTGATCTCGCCGCGAATGCGGTGAGGCTTGTTGCTGGGGTCCACGGGTCGATCTCCTCTAGGCAAACATCCACAGCTCAGGCCGGGATCAGGTCCGTGCCCGAGACCTTGATCGACATCTTCCCGACCCGAACCTTGACCTGCGCCTTGGTGCCGGTGCTCTCCACCACCCCGAGCTTGCCTGCGAACATGCCGCCGGTGAGCCGAACCTTGTCGCCCTTTTGATAGCTGGCGGCCTGTCGGCGTTTTTGCGCCTTCTCTTCCTGGATCTGCTTGGCGGCGGCGATCTGGTCGTTATCGCGGCTCCAGGCGAAGTAGCGGTAGAAGGGCGCGAGCACCCCGAGCCATCGGCCGACGTGATCGGCGACGTCGGTACCGAGGCCGATCGCGTCCGCGGCGGTGATGCTGTGCCCGATCTCCCAGGTTGGGTCCTTGTCACCGAGCAGCTCCGCCTGCTGCTGTAGGAGCTCGTCATTGATGGCGTCGCTCGGGCAGGTGTCCTCGGCGGGCCCGAGGGTGGCGCCCTCAGGGAGCTCAGCGAGCAGCTCCAACAGCTGTTCCCGTTTCCACTGCTTGGCGAGCAGCGAAGCGGCGTTGCGTCGGTCGACGGTGGCGCCGGGGGCGATGCGTAGCCCGATCCAGAGCTCCGCCTCGCGAATGATCACCGCGAGGGTGGCGTGCTTGTCCTGGGTGGCGATGTTGAAGATCGTCGCCTGGTCGAGGGGGGTTTGTTTGAGAAAACCCGCGAGGCCCTCGCGCTCCTCGGGGCCGCGGAACCAATAGACCCACTGGGAGTCGACCCTCTTTTGGTTCGAGATGTTGGGGATCTCGTCCGAGGCGGCCCGCGCCAGGCCCCGGAGCTCCTCGGTGAGGGTCGTTGCCGCCTGGTCACAGAGGGCCAACAGGGTATCCTTGCCCTTCATCCGGGCCAGGTTGTGGACCATGCTCGACCATTTTTCGGGCGCGTAGGTCGCAAACAGCGTCTCGTCTAGTCCGGAAAACGCCATGGGCTCACCCCTGGTCTGCCGTCGGCTCTTCGGGCTCGAGCGGTTCGGGTGGCTCCTGTTGGTCGGTCGTGGGGGTCTCGTCGGTCTCTGGCTCGAGCTTCGGCACCAACTCTCGGTCGGAGCTGACCACCACCCAGCTGCCGCTGCGATACTCCCAGCGTTGCTGCATGATGACTTTCTTTTGGATGGTGCTCGGCAGCAGGTAGGCCAGGGCCACCACCGTCACCACGGCGACCGGTGGCTCCCCCTCCGCGACCTCCGGCCAGGCGATCGAGCGGACGTCGATGGATTCCACGTGCAGGTCATCCTCCGCCGCGAGATAGCGGGCCGCGAATCCCGGTTGGTCCTCGGGGGCGCGAAAGATCGTGGCGCTGTCGTATTTCTTCCAGCGAAGGAAGGTGTTGTAGGCCTTGACCGCCCGGGGCAGGGTGTCGCGGTGGATCTGCAGGCGCGCACAGGCGATGAACAGGACGGCGAGGAGGAGCACGTAGGAGAGCGGGTTCGAGAAGGCGCAGCGGCTCATGGCTGGCGATGCTATAACAGATCTTCTCTCGGCCCTACGGTCGCGTTAGGCTCCTGGCTACGGCCCGGGGCACAACGGCCATGGGCGGCGCCGCGGCTGAGACAGCGCCGCGGCTGAGAAAAAGGGAGCGCTGGTGAACGGACGCAGGACGCGCAGGCTGGTTTGCCTCTCAAAGGGAGCGCTGGTGAACAGACGAAGGACGCGCAGGCTGGTTTGCCTCTCATGGGTTTGCTCAGCATCGTTGATCGGGTGTGGCGGCAACGAGGCGATCGGTTCTCTGCCGGTTGCCGATGCGGGGTATGATCGGCACGACGCAGCAATCGGTGAGGCAACGGTTCTCGACGGCTCCGGCAGCTTCGACCCCGACGGCGAGGCGCTCACCTATCGTTGGACGATCACCTCCCAGCCGGTGGGTGGTGAAGCCCTCCGCGAGGCGGGTGATTCCGCCGGCCAGACTCTCCTCGTCCCCGACCGGGTTGGCACCTACCTGGTGACGCTCCAGGTCTCCACCGGCGAGCGCACCTCGCGGCCGGACGCGGTCGCCGTGGAGGTCCCCAATGGCGCGCCCACCGCGGTGGCGGAATGCGACGGGGGCGGGTGTTCGGCCCTGCACGGTACCACCGTGGGGCTGGTCGGGAACCTGAGCGAAGATCCAGACGGCACCGAGCTCTTCTACCTCTGGTATCAAATCACCGGCCTCGCTGAGTGCGAGGCGACCTGTCCGGAGCTGGTTTGTGACCCTAGCTCGGCCTCGGTTGGCGTGATCCAAAACGCCGATAGCAAGCAAGCCTCGGTGGTGTTGCCGGAGGTGGCCGACGAACAGCTCGTCTTTGCCCTCGAGGTCAGTGATGGTCTGGTGAGCGACACCGCCTGCCTCGCCTACACGGCGACCAACACCCCGCCGCAGTTCAACGCCGACCCGAACGTCGCGCCGGCCGCGAGTCAGGACGAAGGCAGCACCTTCACCTTTACCTGTTTCCCGAGTGATGCCGACGGCGATAGTTTCACCATTACCTGGCACCAGGTCTCCCCCGTCACCCCGATCGTGTTGCCGGCGGTGGTGAACCTAGCGAACCTGAGCGTCACCGTGCCCCTCGGCACTATCGATGCCGACACGGATTTCCAATTCGACGTGGAGCTCTTTGACGGCGTCGACTCGGTGATGGCGAGCGACGGTCCGCACCCGGTGCCGTTGATCTCCGTCATCTATTAGCCGTAGCGCGGTTGGGTCCCCGGTCGGGCTGGTATAGGGAGCCCCGCTCATGTCGCGACTGACGCAGGCTCTGGGCGAGCACCGGGTGGTGCTGCTTGCGGATTTGCCGCCGAGTGGGTTGGCTTATCTATTGGCCGGCGAGGGCCCTGCCGCGGATCTCCTGATCATTGGGCGGGACGACGATCGGGTCGAGGAGCTGACCGCGGATCTACGCGCCTTCGGCGTGACCGACGTGCAGCCCTTCCTCGCCGAGGGCCACCTGTTTGACGCCGCCGCCGCCGACCCCGAGATCGGCTTTAACCAGCAGGGGTTGCGGCACCGCGTGTTGGCCGGCGAGCGGCCCCGGGTGATCGTCACCTCCGCCGCGGCGTTGCAAGCGCGCTGGGCGCCAGCCGCGGCCTTTGTCGAGGCGACCGCCACCTGGAGGGCCGGTGAGGAGGTGCGCCAGACCGAGCTCGCGGCCTATCTGGTGCGTTGCGGCTACAACCGGGTGAATCTCGTGGAGGACCCCGGGACCTTTACCATCCGCGGCGGCATCGTCGACATCTTCGCGCCGGATCGCACCTCTCCGGTGCGTCTCGACCAGTTCGGCGACGAGATCAGCTCCATCGCGGCCTTTGATCCCGAGACCCAGCGCACCGGCGAACGCGAAGAGAGCTTCACGGTCTATCCGATTCGGCAGGTGTTGTTCGACGACGAGACCGTGGCCCGGGCCCTGGGTCGACTCGACAGCCTCGCCGAGGAGCTCGACATCCCCACCCGTCGCATACGGGAGCTGCAGGAGGAGATCGGCAACCGACATTACTTCTACGGCGTCGAGGGGCTGTGGCCGTTGTTCTATGACGGCGGCGAGTCGGTGCTCGACACCTTGCTGAGCGACGATGCGGTCGTCGTGCTCGACGACGCCGACGAGATCGAGACCCTGCTCGACGAGCGCTGGGACCGCGCCGAGCGTGAGCGTGCCCGGGCGGTGGACCATCACGAGTTGGCCTTGGAGGTCGAGGTGCTGTTGGAGTCGGCGCCCACGGTGCGCAAGCGTCTCGCCACGCACGCTCAGATCCGCGCGGTCAAGATCGCCGACGACCGCGCCCCCGGGCTCCTCTCCCACGAGCTCGAGCCCTGGCTGGAGCTCGGCCGCGAGCTCGCGTTGCGGCGCGGGGACGCGACCCGGGGTGAGATCCTCGACCCGGTGGTGGAGGAGCTCCGGGCGCGGGTCGACCAACGCCACGAGGTCTTTTTGACCTGCAGCACCCGTGGTAACGCCGAGCGGTTGCGCGAGCTGTTGCTCGGCCGGCGGCTCGATCTGCCGCTCCTGCCCGGCCTGCCCGACCCGAGCACCTTGGGTGCGCCCCGTCGTCACCCCCGAACCGCCATCGTGGTGGCGGCCCTCACCGGCGGGTTTGCCGACGGGGAGCGGGGTGTGGCCCTGCTCACCGACGTCGAGCTGTTCGGCACGCCGCCCCGCCGTGGATCGCGTCGTCGTCGTCGAGCCCCGCCGCGCGACGGACTGACCACCCTGCGCGATCTGCGCCCGGATGATTTCGTCATCCACATCGACCACGGCATCGGGCGCTACCTCGGCCTGACCCGCCTCACCCTCGAAGGCGTGGACGGCGATTACGTGCACCTGGAGTACGCCGGCGGGGACAAGCTCTACCTGCCGATCTATCGCCTGGGCCTGCTGCAGCGTTACTCCGGTCCACGGGACGCCCGGCTCGACAAGCTCGGCGGCACCCGCTGGGAAAAGACGAAGCAACGGGTGCGCGACGCGGTGCTGGCCATGGCCCACAAGCTGTTGGCGGTGCAGGCCCAGCGCCAGGCCCAGCCCGGCTTTGCCCTGAGTGCTCCGGACGCGCACTTTCGCGCCTTTGAGGCCACCTTCATTCACGACGAGACCGACGATCAGCAGCGCGCCATCACCGAGGTGCTCGCCGATCTCCAAAAACCGACGCCCATGGATCGCCTCGTCTGCGGCGACGTCGGTTTTGGCAAGACCGAGGTCGCGGTGCGGGCGGCCTTCTTGACCGTGCTCAACGGTCGTCAGGTCGCGATCCTGGTGCCGACCACGGTGCTCGCCGAGCAGCACGGCGTGACCTTCGAGGAGCGACTCGGGGGTGAGGGGGTCGTGGTGGAGGTGCTGAGCCGCTTCCGCAGCGCCAAGCAGGTTCGCGATATTCTGCGTCGTCTCTCCGAGGGGTTGGTGGACATCTTGATCGGCACCCACCGGCAGCTCTCGCCGGACGTGGTGTTCAAGGACCTCGGTCTGTTGGTGGTCGACGAGGAGCAGCGTTTTGGCGTCAAGCACAAGGAGCGGATCAAGGCCCTGCGCTCCCAGGTTCACGTCCTGACCCTGACCGCCACGCCCATCCCGCGCACCATGCACATGGCGATGGTCGGGCTTCGGGATCTATCGATCATCCAAACGCCGCCCACCGAGCGCGTCTCCATCCGCACCGAGGTGAACCGCTTCGATGAGGATGTGTTGGAGGAGGCCATTCGGCGTGAGCTGCGCCGCGGCGGTCAGGTGTTCGTGGTGCACAACCGGGTACAGACCATCGACCAGATGGCGACGGTCGTGCGAGACCGCGTCCCCGAGGCCAAGATCGCCATCGCCCATGGTCAGATGAGCGGCGAGAAGCTCGAGCGCATCATGGTCGACTTCGTGCGTCGCAAGACCAACGTTTTGGTTTGCACGGCGATCATCGAGAGCGGCATCGACATCCCTTCGGCCAACACCATGATTATCAATCGGGCCGACACCTTTGGCTTGGCCCAGCTTCATCAGTTGCGCGGCAGGATCGGGCGGGGCCGGGATCGTGCGTACGCGCATTTGTTGGTGCCACGGGCGCGCAAGATCACCCGCGAGGCGAGCGAGCGGCTCGCGGTGCTCAAGCGTTTTACGGAGCTCGGCTCGGGCTTTAGCATCGCGACGCAGGACCTCGACATTCGCGGCGCCGGTAACCTACTCGGCGCCGAGCAGTCGGGCAGCATCGCGGCGGTGGGGGTGGACCTCTACACCGAGTTGCTCAGCGAGGCGGTGGAGAAGGCCCGGGGCCAGCGGGCCGGGGGCGAGGTGGAGCCGGACATCAAGCTGTCGGTGGCGGCG
>JAUUZB010000801.1 GCA_030590185.1 Deltaproteobacteria bacterium | reverse complement strand
CTTTAATGAGAACGGCGGTCTGCGCTGGGGCTCCCGCGACGATCCGAGCATCTTCGATTCCAGCCTCGAGCTACGCCTCGAGGAGCTGCCGCTCACTGGCGAGGCCGAGCGGATCCCGTGGACGGGCTATTACTGGGCCACCTACCAGGACAGCATCAACTTCCGCTGGGCGGGCGAGGAGAGCGAGTCGCCGGCCGCGAAGTACCAGGCGGCCTTTGGCGGCACCAACGTCGAAGACAAGGTGTCGGCCTACCGTGGCATCGCGAGCCAAGAGAGCCGCACCGCCTGCGACTCCGACGAGGCCTGCAACAGCGATCTCGGCGAGGCCTGCGCCAAGCGGCGCGGCGAGGATGAAGGCCACTGCATCCCCACCTGGTGGGGGATCTGTCACGCCTGGGCCCCGGTCGCGATCCTCGAGCCCGAGCCGGTGCACCCGGTGGTGCACAACGGCGTCGAGTTCAAGGTCAACGACATCAAGGCGCTGCTCACCCTCGTCTACGATCGCACCAGCTCCAAGTTCGTCTCCCTGCGCTGCAACGAGAACGACAGCCAGGATGAGATCGAGTACGACAAGTATGGTCGGCCCACCGGCTCCGACACCGAATGTCGCGACACCAACCCCGGCACCTTCCACGTCATCGCCACCAATTTCCTCGGCCTACGCCAGGAGTCCTTTGTCGAGGACCGGACATTTGATCACGAAGTATGGAATCAACCGGTGCGCGGCTATGAGATCACCAACCTCGAGGAGGTCACCCCGTTGCGGGCGAACACGCTGATCGGCGCGACCTCGGAGGGCGGCGATCACTACGCGGCGAACGGCGCGGTCAAGAAGAGCGAGTGGAACCACGTCGGCAGCTATGCGGTCACCGCGGGCGTCACCGTCAAGATCGTCATGTCCGGCACCGCCGACGCCGACCTCTACGTGCGCTACGCCAAGGAGCCGACCGACAGCGGTTGGGATTGCCGACCCTATGCGGGCGGCTCGGCCGAGACCTGCGAGCTCACCGTGCCGGAGGGCGTCGGTGACATCTTCGTCTCGGTCAAGGGCTATGCCGAGGCCTCGGACTATAGCCTCAGCATCGACGTCGGCGGCGAGACGCCGAACGACTATCTCTTCAACGACGGTGCCGAGCGTTTGTTCTTCGTCCAGATGCGCTTCAGCTACATCGTCGAGTCCTCGGCGAACACCGACGGCAATCTCTCGGCGAGCATCGACCGCTACACCCGCGGCGACCTCTACGAGTACGTGCTCGAGCTCGACGGCAATGGCGCGATCATCGGCGGCGAGTGGGTCAACGACAGCAAGACAGCGCACCCGGATTTTCTCTGGCTGCCCACCGGCCGCCGGGGCGACACGGTGGCCTCCGGGGCGATCACCTACGCCAACGTCAAGACGATCCTCGATCGCTCCATCGGCGGGGCCCACGACACCGGTCTCGACATCGTCGAGGTGGCGCAGAGCGGCACCGTGGCGCGCAATGCTTGGTTGAGCTACGGCCCCTACGATGTCGGGGATGGCGAGCTCGAGGCTCTCATGACCGGCGGCGGCGACGCCGACCTCTACGTGCGCAGCGGCGCTGCCCCGACCGCAACCGAATGGGATTGCCGGCCCTACGTGGACGGCTCCACCGAGAGCTGCACCGTGCGGGGACCCGGGTTGGTTTATGTCTCGGTCGCGGGCTACGCGGCGAGCAGCGACTTCGAGCTCACGATTACGTACGTCGGCACCGGGGAGGGCGGTGGTGACACCCCGCAGCCCGGCGTCGAGCACCTCAACGAGTCCGGACAGGTGGCCCACGGTGGTCTCGCCCACTTCGACATCGCCCTCACCGCCGGGCAGCAAATCGTGGTGCGGACCGACGCTCCGAGCGATGTGGACCTCTACGTCCAGATGAACGCCGCGGCTGGGCCCAACAGCTATCTCAAATCGAGCACCAGCTGGACCGGCCACGAAGAGATCAAGTACGCCCCCACGGCCGCCGGCCGGCTGCACGTCGCGGTTTACGGCTACCAGGCCTCTGACTTCACGCTCACCACCGACGACGAGTAGACCCGGAATACCGGGAATTCGGCCACCCTCTGGCCGGTTTTTCTCTCGTAGGGGCGGTCTCCGGTGCCTGGGGCGAGTGTGCCGGCGCTCAATTTATTTTGCTTTCAGCAGGCCAAGAAGTCGCCACAACCTCCTGAAGTATGGGATGCTAGGAGAGCCAGACAGTGGTCTGGGTGAGCTATGTGTGCATTTGCGCTCGCTGTTTAGGCGGGAATGACGAGGAGCCGGATGCAGGTCAATTGCGCAAAATGTGGGAAAAGCGTTGTCGTTACTGACCCACCGCCGGGGGCGTCTATCGATGTCTCCTGTGAGGCGTGTCAGGCGGATTTGGTGGTTTCGGCCAGCGGTGAGGTGAGGCTCGGGTCAGACCCGGCTGCCAAGAGTCCGCTCGGGGTCGCTTCGCCTCTGGCGAATCTACCGCTGCCGCCTGGTATGGGTTCGGCGCCTGGAGGTGGCCTGCCCAAGGCCGCGCCATTGCCGTCCTTTGGCGCGCCGGCGACGCCCGCGGGTGGTGCACCCGGTGGGCTACCAGCCACACCGATCGGGCTGCCCAAGCCGCCAGGTTTCGGCGGCACACCGGGCTCGGCCTCGCTGCCTCCGGTTCCCTCGATGGGCCTGCCGGCCGGGGGCGCTGCCCCCGCATCGGGTATGGCGCCCCTTCCCGGTGCCGTGCCGATGCCCGGTGCTACGCCGATGCCCGGTGCCGCGCCGATGCCCGGTGCCGCGCCGATGCCCGGTGCCGCGCCGATGCCCGGTGCCGCGCCGATGCCCGGTGCCGCGCCGATGCCCGGTGCCGCGCCGATGCCCGGTGCTACGCCGATGCCCGGTGTTGGTGGGTTGCCTGGTGCCTCGCCACTGCCTGGCGCGGCGCCCTTACCCGGTGCCGGTCCGCTGCCTGGCGCTACGCCGCCAACTGGTGGTGGAGCGGTCTTGCCGACCGTCCCGGGCATGACCCCAACTCCGCCGACGGCAACGCCGGACGCTGGGGCTGCTGCGGGTGACGCCGCCACGGGCCAGGACGCTGCCTCGGGCGGTGAACCGGAGGAGATCGAAGAAGTCGACGAGATCGAAGAGATCGAGGAGATCGAGGAGATCGAAGAGGTCGAAGAGGCAACAGCCGATGCTGCGCCCGCGGCCGAGGAGGGCGCGCCTTCGTCCGCCGATGCTGAGGGCGATGCTGCGGTGCCAGCTGCGGGGGCGGGTTTGCCCGTGCCCCCGACCGTCGAAGCGCCGACCATGCCGGACGCCACTGTTCCAGAGGCGCCCCCGGCCGACGCTGAGGCCGCTGCGGAGCACCCGGCAGATGCCGATACGGTGCCGGGCCCGGTGCCCGTGGACGCGGCTGCCCCGGAGGGCGAAGTCGATGTTGCCGCGCCCGTCGAGGTAGATGGCGCTGCGGCAGCCCCGGTACCGGCCGACGGTATCGCGCCCGAAGCTGGTGCTCCGGCCGAGGGGGCACCCTCGGCGGAT
>JAUUZB010000772.1 GCA_030590185.1 Deltaproteobacteria bacterium | reverse complement strand
TCGCAACCCGCCTCAAACGCCGGCTCGTGGCCCATCTGTTTTGGGAGCCCATCTCGGGCAACGTGCTGGAGAACTTGGCAGCCACCGCCTCCGGCCCGTGCACCTTGCGGTACTACCCGTCCCGGCTGCACCTGGCCGTGGCCCATCCCCGTCTGTTGCTCAGGGATCGGGTCAACGGGTTCCCGGTGATCCCACCCGGGGCGACCATCGCCGCTGGCACGGTGGGGCTCGTGCGCGCCGGGCTCGAGTTGGCGCAACAGATCGAAGCTGGCGACCTGCCCATGCCGGAGAGGATCTACGTGGCGCTCGGTTCGGGCGGGACCGTGGCTGGGCTCGCGGTGGGTCTGGCCCTCGGCGGCGTACGCACGACGATCCGAGCGGTCACCGTGGTCGAACGGCCCTTGGCCACCGGCGCGCGACTCGATTGGCTCATCGCCAAGGTCGTGGATTACCTCGCGGACCGGGGTTTCGGTGGGATCCGAGCGGTCCCGCCCACCCGGATTGAGATCGATCGCAGCCAGGTCGGCCGGGGCTACGGCCATCCCACGGTCGCCTCCCTAGCGGCGTGCGACCGGCTGACCCCAGACGGCATTGCGCTGGAGCCGGTCTATACCGGCAAGGCGATGGCGGCGTTGCTCAGGGACGCGAGGCGGGCGCGGCTCGGGCCCCTCCTGTTCTGGCAAACCGCCCACCGGACCGGGCTAACTGCCCATCCCGACTGGAGAAAACGCCTGCCCCCTGAGTTGGCGCGCCGGCTGCCGCGGCCGCGGGTCTGACGATCACCCAGCGCCGGTGATCGACCCTGGGCGCTGATGGGTGCTGATGTCGTTTTTTGCCGCCACCGCCCCAGCCATCATTTTTCCATCTGTGTATGTATAGGTGCCCCGGCGGTTCCTAGAACCGAGCAGGAACAACCGCTTTTCATTGCATTTTTTCGAAGGTAGAGTCGCCCGATGCAAGACACCCAGACCATCCCCTTTGATGAAGACCAGCAGGCCCGCAGCGACGCCTACGACACGGCGCTCGAGCAGGACGAGGAGCTGCGCGACGGAATCGACGAGCTCACCGAATTCGTCAAGCAGGGACACGTGACCCTGGCCGAGGTCGGCGGTTTTGGCACCGCCGAGCTCGAGGGCGGCTACAACGCCGCGGTGAGCATGATCGAGTCGGACATGGCGGCCAAGGGTCTCAAGATCATCGGCACCCTGCTCACCCTGAACCCGAACGAGGCCAAGTATTACCGCCTGGCCGGGATCGCCCTGCACCGGCTCAAACAATACGGCCTGGCCGACGGGTACTACGACATCGCCCTGGCCTTTGACCCCAACGATCCGATCGCCATGCTGTACCGTGGCGAGACCCACCTGTTTTTGGAGCGGCGCTTTTCGGCGCGGCAGTTCCTGGAGCAGGGCTTCGAGCAGGCCGAGGGCCGACCCGAGTTGCACGCCATCGTGCAGCGCGCCAAGGCCATCGCCCAGGCCTTTGGCCTGACCATCGGCGCCTCCTAGGCGACCATAGGATAACTACCCAGGATTGCTACCGCGACGATACCGAGAGTCAACTGGAGGTTCTAATGTCCTCGATCGGCGACAAACCCATACAGACCCAGGCCATTGTGCAAGACAAGCAGCTCGGCACCGAAGGCGTGCCCGCTGGCAAGCTCGAGGAGGCGGCCAAGCACGCGGCGGCCAACGTCTCCGGGACGGTCAAGACCCCCAACGACAACTTCGTGCGCGACACGGCGGCATTGTCGATCGACAAGCAAGGGCCAGCCGTACCTCCGCCCGGCCTGCCGCCGGTCAATCCGTCGGCCGATGAGGCCGAGGGCGCGCGGGTGCTCGCCGACAACTACGACGACGCCATGGGTCCAGCGATCAACAGCAAAAGCGACGACATTGCGAAGTTGTCGACCGACATGCTGATGAAGTTCTTCATGATGCTGAACATCCTCGACCCGAACAACAGCCGCGAGAACCAGAAGAACCTGGCCGAGCTCAAGACCAACCTGCGCCAGCAGGCCATCACCGCGGTCAAAAAAGAGATCGCGAACCTCAAGGACCGGATCGCCAAGGCGGAGAAGAGCGCCAAGATGTGGGGCTTCATCTCCAACATCCTGACCATGCTCAATCCCCTGGGCATGATCAGCAAGATGGCTGGCGATAACAGCACCCTCGCGACCATCGGCGGCGTGCTCGCCCCGGAGCAGATGTTGGTCCAGATGTTCGGTGAGGGCAAAGCCAAGACCGAGCTCGAGACCCTCAAGACCGAGCTCAAGGGAGCCGAGGGCCGCCTCGCCAAGGTGGAGTACTACATCAGTCAGATGGGCCCGGACCGGCGCAAGAAGCTCGAGCGGGAGCAGCAGGAGGCCGTCGACGAGATGAAGGCCGAGACCGCCAACGTCGGCGTGGACGGGGTGCCGATCAAGGGCATCGCCAAGAGCCTCAAGGGTGAGCTAGGCAAGGCCATGCAGGCTCTCCAGGCCCTCGGGGCCGCCGAGGGTCCCCAGGCGATGATGGCCGCTGCCCCCGGCGCCTTCCGCGAGGCGGTGCTGCCGTTGTTCACCGAGCTGAACCTCAAGAACGCCGAGGCGCGCGGTGAGGAGATGGTCGAGTTGCTGGTGCAGCAGCTGGCCCAGGGCACCCTCGGGACGACTCAGCCCAACCCGGTGATTGGCCCCATGACCACCATGTTGGCCGAGAAGCTCGACCCGGACAGCAAGCATGACGTCGACCTCACCCCAGGGGACGCCTTCCGCGCCGCCCACGCCGACGTGATGCAGATGCTCCGGGATTGGGCCGCGAGCCAGACCGGCGCGACGCGCAACGTCACCATTCAGGGCTAATCGATAGGGCCACGAGCCAAGGCCAACCCACCTCCAAGAGAATCGGCCCGTCTTTGGCGGGCCGATTTTTTTGGCGTCATCGACCGATCGCGGCCGAGAAGTTGACCCGGCCCGATCCGAGCCATATCCATGACCCATGCGCAATAGAACGCTCGCCCTATTCCTTCGCCCGGCCCTCCCCTTGCTCGCTGGCGTGATCGCCTGCGGTGGCTCGCAGCAGAAGGCCGAGCCAACGCCCGCCCCGGCTGAGACTCGCGCACCGGCACCGCCGACCGCAGCCGGAGCCGACACCGCAGCCGGAGCCGACACCGCAGCCGGAGCCGACACCGCAACCGGAGCCGACACCGCAGCCGGAGCCGACACCGCAACCGGAGCCGACACCGCAGCCGGAGCCGAATCCGAGCCCGCCGCCGAGCCCGAGCCCCCCCGGGATCCCGCCAAGGCAGCCGAGCTGCTCGAAAAAGGCCGCCAGACCCAGCGCAAACGCGGCGAGGGCGGCGCCGGGGACGCGGTCGCTCTGTACGAACAGGCGATCGCCGCGGACCCGAAGTGCGCCGCCTGCTACTGGGAGCTCGGCTGGTCCAAGCAGGTCCTCTCCGACCCGGCCGGCTGCGTGGCCGCCTGGGACGTGGTCCGCACCATCGACCCAGCCTTCCCCGAGCTGGACACCCACTACCCGGTCGCCTTGATGCGCCGGGATCAAGCCGCCGCCCTGGCCGCGCTCCCGGACCCTGGTCAACTGCCCGCACCCGAGCTCGAGCCCCGCGACGGCCC
>JAUUZB010000948.1 GCA_030590185.1 Deltaproteobacteria bacterium | reverse complement strand
GGCCCGTGAGCGGGTGACCGCGGTGACTTTCTCAGCCAGGGCCGCCATGCCGCCGGAGCGTTCCATCAAGTAGACGAAGCCGCCGATCACCACGATCACGATCACCACCCGGGCGTTGGAGCCCTTGGAGAGCTGAACGAAGAGGCCGAGCTCCACGAAGTCCACCAGGCCGGCGATCGGATTCCAGCCGTTGTGCACGGTCATGCCGAGGAAGACGCCGAGGCCGAGGGAGACGATGACGTTGCGGGTGGCCACCGCTAGGATCAGGGCGAGCAACGCAGGAAACAGGGAGAGGACGCCGAAGTCTTGCATGGCGGGGACTGGGGCTGGGGATTGGGCTTTGCCCGGCGGCTACGCAGCGGCCGGCTACTCCGTACCCGCCTCGCTGCGGCCGAGGGCCTTTTGAATCGCGATGATCAGGCGGTCCGGCTCGAACGGCTTGACGATCCAGGAGTCGGCCCCGGCGGCGGTGCCCTCGGCGGCGAGGGCGCCATGCCCTTCGGTGGTCAACACGAAGATCGGCGTCTTGGCGTAGCGTTCGATCTTGCGAATCTCGCGGGTCAGCTCGATGCCTCCCATTTCTGGCATCACCAGATCGATGAGGAAGAAATCGATGTCGGTCTGGCGGGCGGTCGCGAGGCCCTGCACCCCGTCCTCGGCCTCTATGGCCTCCAGCCCCATTTCGGAGAGCACGGCTCGGACCAGGGTCCGCACGACGCGGGAGTCATCGACGACGAGAACGGTGGTGGACATTGTCTCCCTGGGTGCGTCACCGCCGGGTGTCTACGTGGCGGGGGGCAATCCTTACTGGGCCGGGTATTGGGGGTCAAGGCGGGGGCTCGCTGGCGGGCGCGGGCTCGACACCGTCCCGTTCCACCACAAGCGTTCGACCTAGTCTTGGTGTGTCCACGGAATGGGGCTAGCATCCTCCCTGGTGTCTTGGTCGGATCTCACGAACCCAGAGTATTGGAAACTCTTGAGCATTCCCTTCGTCGCGGCGGTGGTGGGCTGGGCGACGAACTGGGTAGCGATCAAGCTGACCTTCCTACCGCTCGAGTTCCGGGGCTGGCGGCGCCTGCGACTCGGCTGGCAGGGGATCATCCCCTCCAAGGCGGCAAAGATGGGTGCCATCTTCGTCGACTCCACCATGAGCCGGCTCGGCAAGCTCTCTGAGCTCTACGAGAAGATGGAGCCGCGGCGCCTAGCGACCCACGTCACCTCCCGCGTTCTCCCGTCCTTGGACGGCTACACCGACGCGATCATCGAGGAGAGCAACCCCGAGCTCTGGGCCAAGGCTCCTCAACTGCTCAAGGACCAGATCCACGCGCGCCTGCGCGCCGGCCTACGCGCCCGGGTCGACCACCTGATGACCGCCCTCGGCGAGCGTTTCGAGGAGCTGATCGATTTCAAGCACATGGTGGTCGAGCAGGTCACCGCCGACAAGGCGGTGGTCAACCGCTTGTTCGAGGTCCCCGGGGAGAAGGAATTCACATTCATCGTCCGCTCCGGGCTGCACTTCGGCTTTCTGTTCGGGCTCGTCCAGCTCGCCGTCTGGGCGTTCCTGCCCGCCTGGTGGGTGCTGCCGGTCTTTGGCTTCGCGGTCGGGTACGCGACCAACTGGATCGCGCTCAACATCATCTTCCGCCCCCTGCACCCGCACCGCGTCGGGCCGTGGACCGTGCAGGGGCTGTTCCTCAAACGCCAGGAGGAGGTCGCCGGGATCTGGTGCCACCTGGTAACCCGCGAGATCATCACCGTCCAACACGTTGTCACCGAGCTGCTCAACGGCCCTCGCTCCCACCTGACCCACGACCTCATCCGAGACGAAATCGAGCCGTTGGTCCATGACGCGGTCGGCAAGCTCGAGCCCCTGGCCAAGATCATGGTCGGCGCCGACGCCTTCGAGCATCTCAAGGAGGCGGTGGGGGACAAGGCGCTGGAGATCTCGGCCGACCCCTTCGAGGACCCCGAGCTCAACGAGGAGCGCGCCGAGGTGATCGAGGACTGGTTGCGGGAACGCATGGTCCAACTGCCACCGGAGGAATTTCAGGATCTGCTGCGGCCGTGCTTCAAAGAGGATGAGTGGAAGCTGGTCGGGCTCGGGGCGCTGCTCGGGCTGCTCGCCGGGGTAGCGCAGCTGTTTGTGGTGTTCGGGGGATTGGGTTGAGCGCCCCACCGAGCTGGTCCCCCTTGAACCCCAACAGGAATGCCTCTAGGGACACGCCGTCATGCGACCCCTGCCCCTGATGGCCGCCGGCCTGGCGGTGCTCGTGATCGGTTGCGGTGGGCCCCCGCCGAAACCCTGTCCCGCGCCCGCGACCCGCTGTGCACCCGCCGAGACCGAAGGCCGGGCTGAGTGGCTCACCCTCGGTTGCGAATGCCGTCGCGCCGCCCTGGCGCTGCTGCGTTGCCCGGGTCAAGATCTGATCGTCGGCATTTCCTGTATCAACGACCCGAGGGTTTGCACCGATTGCGTCGAGACCGCCGCGGATCTCGGCCGGGCGGCCATCGCCGCTTGGCTCGACCGCGCGCTGCGACGCGAAGCCGGCAAGGTGGGTCAAAACCTCGACCAACGCATCCTGACCGATGCGGTCAAGGCGAGCCTGAGCGGACTGCTCGGTGACGTCGCGGTGCGGCGGACGATTCGACGCGAGGACGGCGGCGCCTCGGTCCTCGTCGCCCTGAACTACGCTAACGTACGCGCCTATTTCGGCCAGATGGGTAGCGAGGGCTCACCGTTAGGCATGGCGCTGTTCCGGCTCGCGGAGGTCGACCTCTTCGAGCTCGGGCACGACGCTCCGTTGGTGATCCTGCCAACCTGCCCGGCCTGGACCCGGTTGGGTGACGCCGGCCCGACGCGGGGGGAGTAGGGGCTACTCCTGGTCGGCGGCCGGTGCCGCGGCGGCGGTGAGCTCGATGCGGTACAGGGCCGACGGCCGTCCCTCGAACCCCTGCCCGTCGATGGAGGTGACGCGCCAGAAGTATTCACCGGGCGGGAGCCCGTCGCTGGTCAGCTCTGTTTCCTTGGCCATGCTGGCGTGGGCGATGCGATTGAACCGCACGTCGGTGGCGATCCAGACGTGGTATTTGCTCGCCGTCTCGACCGGGTTCCAGGTC
>JAUUZB010001122.1 GCA_030590185.1 Deltaproteobacteria bacterium | reverse complement strand
CCGCCGTTTTCGGCCAACGTCAGCACGGATGTCCCCTCGTGCACCGCCTCGATGGCGGCCGACAACAACGGCGCCACCGTGACCACTGTGATCTTCTTGGCCTGCTTCTCCACCGGCAGCGGGATCGTGTCGGTGACGATCAGCTCCTCGATCTTGGAGCGATCGAGCCGCTCAAGGGCCGAGCCGGAGAGCACCGCGTGGGTGGCCGCGGCCCGGACGCTGCGGGCGCCGTGGGTCATCAGGAGGTCCGATGCCTCGGTGAGGGTGCCGGCGGTGTCGATCATGTCGTCGACCAGGATGCAGTCGCGGCCCTCGACGTCGCCGACCAGGTGCATGGCCTTGGCCTTGGTCGGCGCCCCGCGGTGCCGGTCGATCATCGCCATGATGCCGCCGAGTCCCATGGCCACGTTGCTCGCTAGCTCGACGCCACCGGCGTCCGGGGAGACCACCACCGGATCGGTGAGCTCCTTGCCACGCAGGTGGCGGATCAAGAGCTGCACGGCGGTCAGGTGATCCACCGGCATGTCGAAGAAGCCCTGGATCTGCGGCGCGTGGATGTCGACGGTCAGCACCCGGTCGATGCCCGCGGCGCCGATCATCTGGGCAACCACCTTGGCGGAGATCGGCACCCGGGGGCGCATCTGGCGGTCCTGGCGGCTGTAGCCGAAGTAGGGGATCACCGCGTTGACTCGCGCCGCCGAGGCGCGCCGGCAGGCATCGGCCATCAACAGCAGCTCCATGATGTGGTCGTTGCCCGGATAGCAGGTCGACTGCACGAGGAAGATGTCGTGCTCGCGAACGCTCTCATTGAAGCTGACGTCGACCTCGCCGTCGGAGAAGCGCCGGACGTCAGCGCTGCCGACCTCCATCTTCAACTCGGACGCCACGTCGTGACAGAGCCGCGGGTTGGAGCTGCCGGTGAAGATCTTGAGAGTGTGCATCAGGCTGTCCTTTTTTGCGCCACAGCCTCACGGGCCGCCTCGCATATCGCCTCGGAGGTGAGATCGAAATATTCCAGCAGCTCCTTGGGGTTTCCGGAGCGACCGAAGGAGTCCTTGACGCCGATCCGCAGGCACGGGATCGGGCAACGGCGCAGGAGCACCTCACCGACCGCATCGCCGAGCCCGCCGATGATGCTGTGCTCCTCGGCGGTGACCGCGCAGCCGGTCTCCCGGGCGCAACGGGCGATCAGGTCCTCGTCGATCGGCTTGACGGTCGGCAGGTCGACCACCCGCGCCGAGATCCCCTCCGCTTCGAGGAACAGGCTCGCCTCGATCGCCTGGTGGAGCATCAGCCCGATGCCGAACAGGGTGACGTCGCTGCCCTCGCGCACCACGTAGCCGGCACCGATGCGGAACCGGCTCTCCTCGGGGTAAATGATCGGCAGCTTCTCGCGGGTGAGCCGGATGTAGACCGGGCCGTCGTACCAGGCGGCGGCTTCCACTGCCTTGCGGGTCTCCACCGCGTCACAGGGCACGATGACGGTCATGGTCGGAATGGCGCGCATCACGGCGATGTCTTCGAGCGCCTGGTGGGAGGCGCCGTCCTTGCCGACCGTGATCCCCCCGTGGGTGCCGACCAGGTTGACGTTGCAGCCGGGCATGGCCACGGACTGGCGGACCTGTTCCCAGGCGCGGCCGGTCAGGAAGATCGCGAAGCTCGAGGCAAAGGCGATCTTGCCTGCCAGGGACATGCCGGCGGCGGTGCCGATCAGGTCCTGCTCGCTGATCCCCATGTTGAAGAAGCGTTTCGGGAAACGCTTGGCGAACGCCCTGGTGCAGGTAGACCCGGAGAGGTCGGCGTCGAGCACCACCACCTCCCGGCTCAGCTCACCGAGGCGGACCAGGGTGCGGCCGTACTCCTCGCGGGTGGAGAGGATGCGGGTCATTTCGCCGACCCCTCGATCTCGATGATCGCCCGGGCGAGCTGCTCGGCGTTGGGGGGCCGACCGTGCCAACCTACCTGGTCCTCAAACTCGGAGACGCCCTTGCCCTTGATGGTATTGGCGACGATGGCGGTCGGACGGTCGCCGCAGGCCCGCGCCTTCTCGAACGCCCCGAGCAACGCCTCGATGTCGTGGCCGTCGATCTCGAGGGTGTGCCAGCCAAACGCGGCGAGCTTCTCCGCCACCGGCTCGACGCCCATGATCTCCTCGACGCGGCCGTCGATCTGCAGTCCGTTCTTGTCGACGATGGCGCACAGATTGCTGGTTCGGTAGTGGGCAGCGCTCATCGCCGCCTCCCAGACTTGACCCTCTTGGATCTCGCCGTCGCCGAGGATGGCGTAGACCCGCGGTGGATCATCCTGGTCGCGCAGGGCGAGCGCCATGCCGTGGGCGATGGACAGGCCCTGGCCGAGGGAGCCGGTGGAGGCTTCGACGCCGGGACAGCGGCGCGAGTCTGGATGTCCCTGTAGGATCGATCCGAGCTCCCGCAGGCGATCGAGGTCGCGCTTGGGGATGTAGCCGCAGTGATGGAGCACCGCGTAGAGGGCGGGGGCGGCGTGACCCTTGCTCAGCACCAGGCGGTCGCGGCGGGGCCAGTCGGGCTGTACCGGGTGGTGGCGCATCTCGCCGAGGTAGAGGCTGGTGAGGATCTCGGTGCAGGAGAGCGAGCCGCCGGTGTGGCCGGAGCCGGCCCGGTG
>JAUUZB010000295.1 GCA_030590185.1 Deltaproteobacteria bacterium | reverse complement strand
TCAACGAGGTCCGCGAGTTGTTGGTTACCTCACCCTTCGACTACGGCGCGCAGGCGCGGCTCTACCTGCCGGATGATCTGCCCCCGGTCGATGCGGTGGAGTTCCCCGGCGCCGCCGCCGAGCGGGTCCGCGAGCTGATCACCGCCTCCGGGGGAGGAGCTTTCGTTCTGTGCACCAGCAATCGCATGGTCGAGCAGATGGCGAGCCGGCTGCGACAACTCACGGCGCTCAACATTCTCACCCAGGGGCGCGCGCCGCGTTCCCATCTGGTGGAGCAAGTCCGTACCGACGGTGACGCGGTTCTGGTGGCCACCATGAGCTTCTGGCGCGGGGTCGATGTACCCGGGACGCCGCTGCGCTCGGTGATCATCGATCGCCTGCCGTTTGCGTCGCCCGGTGATCCGACCGTCGAGGCACGCATCGAGTACCTTCGGCACATTGGTCAGTCGCCCTTCAAGGTCTATCAACTGCCGCAGGCCGCCCTGATGCTCCGCCAAGGGTTTGGCCGGTTGATCCGCGCCCGCCGTGACCGGGGTCTGGTTACGATCCTGGACGGGCGGATCCGGACCAAGGGATACGGCAAGATCTTGCTGCGCAGCCTTCCGCAGTGTCCCACGATGACGCAACGCGATGAGGCGCGGGATTATTTGGAGAGCCTCGTGGTAGCGGGCTAGATCCGCTGGGTGCGTTGGCTCGGCGGCGGAGGCTCAGAACACCCCGCGTACGCCAAAGGTGGGGATCGGGATGCGAAAGCTCTGTCCCAGGCGCGGATCGATCTCCTCCGGCGCCATGGTGACGTTGATCAAGTCCACGTAGAAATCGAACAACCAGTCCTCCCAGACCACGCGTTTGTCGATCCTGATGTCGATCCGATAATAGGTGTCACCCCGGCCCTCGTTGAAGCCACGAATGTCGGTGTACGGTCGGCCACTCGCCACCTGCAGCCGGGCCGCCGCGTCCCAGTTACGCGGCAGGCTGACCCCGGCCACGAGGTTCAAGACGTGGCGGCGGTCGAAGTCGAAAGGCACCCAGCTCTCCTCGTATAGACGCTCGCTCCAGGAGAGGGTGTAGGCCAGCCAGCCGAAGAAGCGGCCCTCGCCGTCGTGCTTGATCAGCACCTCGAGTCCATAGGAACGGCCGGTCTGGGGGGTGAGGATGTCGCGCCCAAACTCCCACTCGCTCTCGGTGACCACCAGCGGGTCGCCGGGCTCTCGGCGGCCACCCACCAGACCATCCGGATCCTGGTTGATGGCAAAGTCGAAGAGCACCGGATCCATCCACTGAAAATATCCTTGAAGGTCGAGGTTGAAGCCGATCGGGAGGGGCATCTCAAAACCAGCGCTGACCTGGACGGCGGCCAGTAGCCCGAGGCCGAGCGCCAACTCATCAAAGCCCGGGACCGGCAGGAGAAAGCGGGGTGGCTGGTGGTAGAGGCCGCCACCGGCCTTGATCCACAGATCGCCGTCCAGGATCTCGGTCGCCCGGTAGCGGGCTGCCAGGCGAGGATCGATGCTCCACTGCTCGGCGTCGTTGCTGCCGTACAGGTCGAAACGAATCCCCGGGGTGATGAGCAGATCGGCGTGGGGCGACCAGGGCACGGAGACGAAAGCGCCGCCGTGGTAGGAGTCGGCCGTCAACAGGGCGGTGTCATCGCCGGTGTTCAACAGATCCCCGAAGGTCAAGGTGCTGAGGTCGGCATCGCTATCGAGGTAGCGATAGGCCCAATCGATCCCAGCCTCGAGATCGACCCCGGGGTAGATGGCAAACTCCCAGCGCGCCTTCGGTTCCACCATGAAGGTGGTGAGGGTGCCGGAGCCGCCCTCCCCGGGGATGAGCGTCTGATCGATCCCGAAAACGATGCGATAGGTGTCGACCTTATCGCCGCCGATGCTGTAGCTGAAATCCAGCCGATGGAAGGTGGCGCGGGTCTTGAATGTGTCCTCACCGGAAACCTGCTCCTCGACGCCGAGCTCGTCAAAGGAACCGAAGGTGAAGACCTTCCAACGCCCGGGCCCGGCCTGGCCGTCCAGGCGGCCCTGGTAATCCCAGTAGGTGAGCGACACCGGCACGTCGAAGGCCGCCATCACCAGGCCGGGATATCCTACCCGGCCGGCGATCACCCCGCGGGCATCCATGAAATCGAGGGGGCCGCGTAAAAAGAGGCCGCTCTCGCTCAGGGAGACCGACGCGATCAGGGTGCCGTCCCCGGGTCGTGACCGGCGAGTGATGCCGTCGACGATACCGCCGATGTAGCCACCGTACTTGGCCGGGAAGCTGCCGGGGTAAAAGTCGACGCGCTCGAGCAGCTCCGGATGAATCACCGCTGGTCCGGCCAACACATGAAAGAGCTGTGGTACCCGAACCCCGTCGAGCAAGAAACCCGTGTTGCCCGGGCTGCTGCCGCGAACCACCGGGTAGGAGACCAGTGACATGACCTGGCTGACCCCGGGCAGGGTGGCGATGACCCGGAAGGGATCGCCAAAGGTACCAGGCACCTGCTTGATCTCCCGTCCCCGCAGGCTGGTGCGCGCTAGCACCCGCCGGTCGCGCTTGGCGATGATGATCGTCTCGTAGGGCTCGTAGCTGAGGCGCTCGAGCAGATACTCGACGCGCAGCTCCTCGGCGTGGTCGAGATGCTCCGTCACCCGGAAACGGTGGTGGGCAGGGCCGAGCACCTCGATCCGAAGATCACCGGCCGGGACGGGGATGCGAAAGGTGCCCTGCTCATCCGTGATCACCACGAGCTCCTCGTCGCCAGCGATCACCACCAAATTCGCCATGGCCACCGGCTCCCGGGTGCCCATCTCGGTCACGAAGCCGCTGAGCAGCGAGTCCCTCACGGTGATGATCACGGGCACTGCCTCCGGCACCTCCGGCGGCAAAAAGACCTGCTGGAAGGCGATCTCGATCTCCACCGGCTCTCCCCGAAAGAGGGCCGGCCGAAAACGAAAGTGGGTGGCACCGTACAACACGGCGCGTTCGAAGGGCGCCAGATCCGGATCGCCACCCTCCGAGGTGAGCCGCACCCAGCGCACCCTCCCGTCGTCACCGACACGGATCACGACCTCGACCGTCACCGACGCGGCCACCTCGCCCAAGCCTTCGGGGTAAGCGATGGTGGTGGAGGCCAACGCCTCGGGTGGTACCAGATCCGACCTCGGCGCCCGCTGCCCTCGATCTGCCTCCCACGGCGCGTCCGGCTCCCCGGCAACGGCGTCCACGTCAGGCGGCTCCGAGGCGTTCACCACCGCCAGCCAGGCGATCAGCGCATGGATCCTCATCGCCAGGCAAAAACCCAGGAGAGTCCGGCGGTGAAATAGCTCCACCATTGCTGCGGGGCGGGGATGTCGGCGTCCTCAGGAATCCTCTGATCGAATTCCTGGTCGCTGCACACGGTCCACTGACCGTTGATCTCGAGCACCGGGCCGGTGGAGAACATCTCGCCGACGGTGAACCGGTACCCCATCCGCGCCACGGCCACGATACCGTCGCCGGAACAGTTGACGAAGGGCGCGATCACGGGCTCATCGGTGCCGCGGTTCAGGTCGATGCGGGCGGGATCCTCGAGGGCAGCCTCATAGTCGTAGAAACGATTCTGGGCCACCGAGCCCCAGATGCCGCCGTAGCCAACGCCGGCGCTAAACGAGAAGCCATTCTCCAGATAGAGCACCGGCTCCAGGGTCGCGGTCCAACGCGCGCCGGACAGCCCCTCGAGAAAAAAGCTGTAACGAAAGGCGGCCATCAGACCCCAACGCGGGTTCAGTCGCCAGCCGGCATGCACGGCCAGATCAAAGGAGTGAGCGGTCGCGACCGACGGCCCGCCGGCAAAGAAGGAATACCCCGTGATCAACTGCACCCGAAAGCCGGGGCTCGACCATTGTAGGTATTTGTCCTCGATCTGCTCCGAGCCGCGGGTGGTGGGATCCACCTCGGTCTCGGCGCGCGCGCTCGACGCGGTCAGCGCGATCACCCCGATCGCCGCAGCCAAGACCGAACAACGCCCCATGGGCGCTCACCCTAGAGCAAATCCCCCGCCGGATCATTCCGAATTACGAACCGCTTCGGCCCGCTGCCCAGGCTGAGCTCTCGCGTTCACCCCACCAACCAGGGGATTTCCATCCACCTCAGGGCAACAGCTCTGGTCGTTCCGCTGGCGGCGGACGAATGTCGGCGCAGTCGTCCCGCGACTGACAGAGATCATCGCTGATCGAGGTTCCGCCGCTCGACAGGTAGCGGCCGATCATGTTGAGCATGAAGAAGCCGGTGTCAAAGGTCTCGACCTCGTCGCAGCCACAGGGATCATCGGGGCTCGTGTCGGTGCAGGCCTGCCGGCAGGCACGGCGGGCCCGCTCGGTGAGATCGCCGGGCATCGGGAAGCCGTGCTGGCCTTCGGGACGCGGGAAGGGGAAGATCGAGGGGGAGAATCCGCCGAGGGGATCGCGCTTCTCAAAGCCGAGGTGCAACGGCACGTCGAAGCGCGGAATGTCGGTGCCCCAGATGTCGGTGCCGCGGCTGAAATTCTCCACATCGAGATGTACGCCGAGGCCGGAGGGGTCCGTGTAACGTTCGAGGGTGTTCACCGCCTCGGCGACGTAGGTATCGAGCAACACCTGATTCGGCGGCCGGCCGTACCGGGGATCATCCTCGAGGTAGTCGATGAAGCCGGCGGCGCGGCCGTAGGTGACGCCGGAGTTTGCCGGTACGGCGAGATCGCCGAGGGTCGTGATCACCAGCGCGTGGGTCCCAGTCTGCTGCTCGGTCCCCGGGTACGTGAGGGGTTCCGAGGAGAGATTGCGGGCGAAGCTCCCCGGGTCGGCGGCGTCGAGGACCAACTGGCCGAGACCGAGGAAACGTCGAATGTCCGGCGTCGCCCGTTTGAGGCCGAGCCCCTCAGCCATGGCGACGAGGGGGGAGTCGGCCGGCCAGACATTGGCTAGGCCGTCTTCGTCCCATTGAAACTCGACATCCTGCTCGAACTCGCTGATGGTCTCAATCGGCTCGACGCCCGACCGCACGCCGCAGTCATCGTCGCCAACCAACACCGGACCGGCGTAAAAGAGGATCCGGATGGAGTCCCCGAGATCGGAGGCGACCGCAGTGCGGGCCAGACCGTCGGGGAGGATGTAGGCGCAGCCACGTTCGTCGTTGATCAGATTCTCGACGACCATGGTGTCGCCGGGCTTGACGTCGGTGAGCGTGGCGATGTGCAGGCTCTTGGCGGAGTTGAGATCGTTGATCACGGTCTCGACGACGGTGTCACCGGTGGTGGGGTCAAACGTGGCGATGAAGAGCGGCCCCATGGTGCGCAGGATGAAGCCCTCGACGGCGCCCCCCTGCACGGTGCGCAGGCCCATGTCGGAGAAACCCGCGCCCCCGGAGATCGGCGCGATGGCGGTGATCTCGGGCTCGAGGGCCCCGACCATCATCGACATGATGCCCCCCAGGGATCCGCCGAGCATGCTCATCATGGCGTCGCCGCCGATGTCGATGACGCCGTCGCCGTCGAAATCCCCGGCCAGCTCGTTCTCACCGTTGCCGTCGAGGTCAAAGGCCCAGGTGCGCTCGCCGTCAAAGCTGCGCACGATCCGGATGGCCTGCATGTAATCGAGAGTGCTCTGGCGCACGACGTCGCGGGTGTGGAAGACGTAGCTGGTCCAGAAATCAGCGCCGGAGTCCGGGGTGTGAAACGGATCGTTGTCCTGGTTGAGGGCACGGTCCTTGAAGATGGCGTCGAGGGCCGTACTCAGGCCAACCGGCGCGACGAGCACCCGCGCCAACTCTCGGTTGATGTCGTTGAGGGCGAGGCCGTGGGACGGTCCGTCGATGGCGAGGGTGGCGAAGCCGTGCTTAGCAAAATAGCCGGCGAGCTGCATGCCCTCGAAGCGGTTGCTGCCGTAGCCGTGGCCCTGGACCAGCAAAGGGGCCGGCAAGCCGGCGCCGCGCGCCGATGTCTCGCGGCGCGGCACCGAGATGGTGAAATAGACGGTTTCGGACCGGGCGGGCGCCTCGATGCTATCGAGATCCTCCGGCCAGGATTGCTCATCGAGGGGCAACC
>JAUUZB010000221.1 GCA_030590185.1 Deltaproteobacteria bacterium | reverse complement strand
CATCATCGTGTCGTAGCAGGCCCATTCGCAACGTGCCATGCCACAGCAGCAGCTCGGCGTACGCATGTCGGAGCCGGAGCCACCGAGGTCGAAGCCGAGCTCGGTGAGCTCCTTGAACGTCGGCTCGAGCTCGGCGGTCGCGCATCCCAAGAGGATGATGTCGCCCGTGGAGCCGTGCATGTTCATCAGGCCGGAGCCGCGCTTGTCCCAGATGTCGCAGATTTTGCGCAGGACGTCCGCGGTGTAGAACCAGCCGGAGGGCTGGTTGACCCGCATCGTGTGGAACATCGCCACGGCCGGGAAGTCCTCGGGGATGTCGCAGTAGCGACCGATGACGCCGCCGCCGTACCCCATCACGCCGACGAGCCCGCCGTGCTTCCAGTGGCCGATCTTTTCCCTGTAGGAGCGCTCCAGCACGCCCAGGACCGCGTTGGTCATGGGGTTGTGCTGGCTCTTCTTCAGCTCCTTGACGAAGCTCGGCCACGGTCCGGATTCTAGCTCGTCGAGTAACGGCGTCTTGTTCTTTTCAACACTCATGGCAGCTCCTTCTGTGGCTCTCCGGTCGGCACGGAAACAGCACAAGGCCGGCGGCTTTAGGCCGACGGTTCGTCCGAACCAGCTGAGTTCGTTCTTTTGATTCTGTCCACCAGCAGGGTGGGCGCGTACCGCCTCGGCTCCTGCCGGCAGAGATACAGCCACGTCTCAAAAATACTGTCAACACCGAAGAACTTGAGGTGCTTGATAAAAGTCATTGATGTCATAACCGGCCGCGCCGTTGGTGGGATCGCCGACGGATCGCTGACGGGCCGATTCTGAGGAAGGGCTTGACTTTGTAGGTAGTTGCTTGCATGGAGACATAAGCGACGCTCATTCCGAGTTCCCGAGTGGATTAATTCGGCTTATCCAAAGTCTGGCCTTCAGGCGGGTATTTTTTGTCGTGTGTCGCACGAGCGATCGCCCCCCGCTGACCTGGTGGGGAGTGGGGCCCATAGGGAAGAGCCAAAGAGGAACACGCCAGTGGAATTGCATCAGCTGCATTGTTTCGTGGTCGCGGTCGAGGAGGGGGGCTTCAAGCGGGCGACGACCCGGCTCGGCATCACCCAGCCGGCGCTCTCCTACCAGATCAAACAGTTGGAACAGGAGCTCGGAGCGCTGCTGTTTCACCGCCGTCCCACGGGGGTGAGCCCCACCGAGACCGGCCGTGTGCTCTACGATCACGCCCGCGAGATGATGGAGGCCGTCCGTCGAGCCAAGCGCGCGGTCGAGGAGCTCGGCGAGGGCGTCGTCGGCCAGATCCGTATCGGGACTGTCAACAGCGTGGGGATCTACTTTTTACCCCAGGTGCTGCGCACCATGCGGCAGAAGTACCCGACGGCCCGGCCTACAGTTCTATATCGCACCTCGGATGAGGTCATGGAGGCGCTGCTGACGGACCGGGTAGACTTCGCGCTGGTCGCCAACCCGCCACCTGATCGGCGGCTGCGCCAGGCGACCATCGTCGAGGAGCGGGTCTCGCTCGTCTGCGGACCGTCTCATCCTTTCTACGGGCGTCAGGCCGTGCGACCGAGCGAGCTCAAGGGCCAGGAGTTTGTTTCGCTCGATCCGGAGAGCCCCACCGGGGAGCTGATCATCAAGCACCTGGCCCGGATCGGCGTCTCAGTCGAGCAGGTGGTCTCCACCGACAACGTCGAGACGGCGAAGAAGATGGTCGAGGTCGGCCTCGGCGCGGGCTTCCTGCCGGACATGGTAACCAGCGAGGAGGTCCTCTGTGACGGAAGTCATCCCCCCGAGGGGCGGCTGGCCCGGATCGAGGTTGGTCCTCCGCTGACCCGCCGCATCGTGCTCGTCACCTGGCGCAACCTGGAGATGAGCCGGGCCGTGTCGGCGTTCATCGACGAGCTTCATGTGCACGGCACCCAGTGGAAACCATGCAGGGCGCTAAGCACGCCGGGGGAGGACGCCGACGAATAGGGCCTGTCACGGATTGCAGGAGCTTTCATCAGGATTTTGCTTGAAATGACGTCGATCTTTTTCGTTTGATCCCGAAATAACGGCGCTTCTTGGACACCGTGCTTGTTTTCGGATCGCTGGCCCCCCGATAAAAATATTTCATCATGACCCCCTGTCCCGGGTGCGATCGTTTCGACCGCCGGGGAGGAACGAGGTCGCGCGGGTCGGGCCCCGGCATCCTATCAACGGTGTTTATCTCAGACATTCAAATTTTCGGGTTGACATCGAACAGCCCTTGGACTCAATTAGGGCCGCCTCGCGGTGTGGCTGCGGGGCGAGGTGGGTTGAAAACGACGATTATTATCCTCTCGATGAACCTGCATAACGACGACATGCACTTGCCGGCGGCCCACCGCCCCATTCGATATCAGAAGCACGCTAGTGGCGGCCGCGCCGTTTCTGGAGCGGTCTGCTCGACGATTTGAAGAGGTTGTATTTATCCCTGGTTCCGCGAACCGCGGAACAGATTTGGCCTGCAAGGGCCGAGGAGGTGACCGAATGCCAAGTTTCGTGAACCCGGAAAAATGTGACGGGTGCAAGGCGCTTGACAAGACCGCATGTCAGCACATCTGCCCGAACGACCTGATGGTTCTCGACAAGGAATCGATGAAGGCGTTCAACCGCGAGCCCGACATGTGTTGGGAGTGCTACAACTGCGTCAAGATCTGCCCGACCCAGGCTGTCGACGTTCGTGGCTATGCCGACTTCGTCCCGATGGGCGCGGCCGTCGTTCCGCTGCGCTCCACCGACAACATCATGTGGACGGTTAAGTTCCGCAATGGCTCGGTGAAGCGGTTCAAGTTCCCGATCCGCAGCATCCCCGAGGGCACCGCTGAGCCGGCTGGCGGCTGGGCGAACGATCCGGACCTCGACGGCCCGGTACTGTTCACCGAGCCCGAGTCCTGTGGCCTCGACAAGGTGTGGACCAAGTAAGTACCGGTCTCTCGCATAGCCGGTCTTTCGGGTAATTGAATCTGCTGGCTCCCGCAAGGGAGTACAGAAGGAGATAGCAAATGCAAGAGTGGCAGACCGTAGAGGTCGAAACTGACCTGCTGATCATCGGCGGTGGCATGAGCGCCTGTGGTACCGCAGTCGAGGCCGCCCACTGGGCCAAGAAGAACAACCTGAAGGTCACCCTGGTCGACAAGGCCGCGATGGATCGCTCCGGCGCCGTCGCGATGGGCCTCTCGGCGATCAACCAGTACGTCGGCCTCAAGGACGGCCAGAACACGATCAAGGACTACGTCGACTACGTTCGGCAGGATCTGATGGGTGTCTGCCGCGAGGATCTGGTGGCCAACATCGCCCGCCACGTCGACTCCTCGGTTCACCTGTTCGAGAAGTGGGGCCTGCCGATCTGGACCGACAAGGACGGCGGCTACGTCCACGAGGGTCGTTGGCAGCTGATGATCAACGGTGAGTCCTACAAGGCGATCGTCGCCGAGGCCACCAAGAACGCTCTGGGCACCGACAACATCTACGAGCGCGTCTTCATCACCGGTCCGCTGGTGGAGGATGGCCGTTGTGTCGGCGCCATCGGCTTCTCCGTGCGTGAGGAGAAGTTCTACCACTTCAAGGCCCGCGCGGTGATGTGCGGTCTCGGCGGTGCGGTGCACGTGTTCAAGCCGCGTAGCTCGGGCGAGGGCGCGGGTCGTGCCTGGTACCCACCCTGGAACAGCGGCTCGTCGGCGTACTTCACGCTCAAGGCTGGCGCCGAGATGACCTGCCAGGAAGTCCGGTTCATCCCGGTCCGCTTCAAGGATGCCTACGGCCCGGTCGGCGCCTGGTTCCTGCTCTTCAAGTCCCGCGCGACCAACGCCTTCGGCGAGGCCTACATGGAGACCCGCCGCGACGAGCTCCAGAACTGGAAGCCCTACGGGATGGTGAAGCCGATTCCGGCGAACCTCCGCAACTACCTGATGCTGCTCGACGTCATGGACGGCAAGTCCCCGATCTACATGCAGACGGCCGAGGCGATCCAGAAGATCGCCGCGTCTGAAACAGACCCCAAGAAGGCCAAGAAGAAGCTCAAGGAGCTCGAGAACGAGGCTTGGGAAGACTTCCTCGACATGACGATCTCCCAGGCGATCCTCTGGGCCGCGCACAACATTGCGCCCGAGGAGACCCCGTCCGAGATCGCGGCCGCCGAGCCGTACTTCATCGGTTCGCACTCCGGCGCCTCCGGTGCCTGGGTCAGTGGTCCCGAGGATCTCGCTCCGGCCGAGTACTTCTGGGGCTACGAGCAGATGACGACGGTCAAGGGCCTGTTCGCCGCTGGCGACGCCACGGGCGCCTCGTCCCACAAGTTCTCCTCCGGCTCCCACGCCGAGGGCCGCATCACCGGCAAGGCCGCGATCCGGTTCCTGGTCAAGGAGAACCCGGGGCACGGCAAGCACGACGCCGCCGCCATCGCCAAGCTGAAGGAAACAGTCTTCGCGCCGATGGCTCGCTTCGAGGAGTTCAAGGGCAAGACCACCCAGACCGACGTCAACCCGGAGTACATCCTGCCGAAGATGTTCATGATGCGTCTGCAGAAGCTCATGGACGAGTACGCCGGCGGCGTCAGCTCGCAGTTCACCACCTCCAAGCATCTCCTGGAGCGTGGCATGGAGCTGCTGAAGATGCTCAAGGAAGACAGCGCCAAGCTGGGCGCTCCGGACTCGCATGATCTGATGCGTGCGTGGGAGAACATCCACCGCATGTACCAGGCCGAGGCCCACGTGCGGACGATCCTCTTCCGGGAGGAGACCCGGTGGCCGGGCTACTACTTCCGCACGGACACCCCGAAGATGGACGAGAAGAACTGGCACTGCTTCGTCAACTGCACCATGAATCCAGAGTCGGAGGAGTGGGAGATGAAGAAGGTGCCGATCAAGCACATGTTCATGTAGGAAACGATGGGCGGCTTCAATCTGGGACGCTCGGTGTTGAGACTGTGCCAGATGTCGTCTAGGAGTTCTTGCGGGCTTCACCCGGACCGCGGTCCGGGTGAAGCCCTGTTGTTGGCTGTACCCCTGATCGAACCCTGATCGAGGCCCCAGGCGCGCCAGTGTCTGGGGCTTCTTGCCATCGGTCACTGTCGCGGTTTCTCTTGGTGGGATCGGGGGGACTAGACGAGACGGAACGAAGCGATGAGCGAGGAAGACGAGGCTCTGTGCTGTCCCCACTGCGGGTCCGAGCTGATGCCCTTCGACATGCCGGTGGAGACCGGCTGGGACCAGGGTTTCCACTGCGCCTGCTTCAACGACGACTGTTCCTACTACAAAGAAGGGTGGGAGCACATGCAGGAGCGGTACGGGGTGGGGGTGTCCTACCGCTACCGGGTCAACCCGGAGACGGGTCAGGCGTCGCCGCTCGCGGTTTGGTCTGCGGACGCCATGCGCGACCGGATCCTCTAGCGCGCGTTTTGTATATGTTAACAGAATTAGCTATTTTCCGCGTTCGGCGGTGAAGCGGTGTCAAGATGACCAAGGCGAAAGAGGGCGAGTTTGAGCTACCCGAGGCCCTGCGGGACAAGCGGCGCCTGACCGCTGACGAGACGTTCTGCTTCGGCTGCCACACTGGCTTGTCCTGCTTCACCGATTGTTGCCGAGACGTCAACATCATGCTCACCCCGATCGACGTGCTGCGGCTCGCCCGCAAGCGGGGCATGACCACCAAGGCGTTTCTCGACGAGCACACCCTGCTGCCGATCACCAAGGATCTGCACCTGCCAGTGGTGATGCTCAAGATGGGCCCCGAGCCTGAGAAGCGCTGCACCTTCGTCGGCGAGCAGGGCTGCACGGTCTACGATGACCGCCCCTGGTCGTGCCGGATGTACCCGGTGGGCAGCGCGTTGCCACCGGCGAGGGCTGGTGAGGAGCCAGAGCCGGTCTACGTGCTGTTCGAGGATGAGTTTTGCAAGGGACACGCCGAGAAGACCGAGTGGACCGTCGCCCGCTGGCGGGCGGACCAGGGCGTCGCGCAGCAAGAGGATCTCGAGGTCGGGTACCGCGAGCTGGTCTCGCACCCCTGGTTCATCGGAGGCCGCCAGCTGACGCCGAAGCAGATGGAGCTCTTTTTCACCGCCTGCTACGACATCGACAACTTCCGCCGCTTCATTGTCGAGAGCACTTTCCTCAGCCGGTTCGAGATCTCGGCTGACGAGGCCGAGAAGCTCTGCGAGGACGACGAGGCGCTGCTGCGCTTCGGTTTTCGCTGGCTGCGGATGGCGCTCTTCGGCGAGGAGACGGTGAAGGTCCGGCAGGAGGCTCGAGAGGACGTGATGGCCCGGATCCAGCAGATCAAGGCCAAGCACGCAGCCGAGCAGGCGAGGCTCTCGGCGGACGAGACGAAGAAGTAGACCGGATTTCACCCCCGGCGATGGGCGCCCAGGTGCTCGTTGCCGGCCAAGCGGAGAGAGATACAGCAATGTTGCTCGTGATCGGCGGGGGCATAGCGGGCGTGACCACGACGCTCGAGGCCGGTGAGCTCGGACGAGATGTGGTGCTGGTGGAGAGGGAGCCGTTTATCGGCGGCCGGGTGGTGCGCATCAATCGCTATTTCCCCAAGCAGTGTCCCCCGACCTGCGGGATGGAGATCAACATCCGTCGGCTGGAGCGAAACCCGCGGGTGCGGGTCCTCACCGGCGCACGGGTGGTCGAGGCGGTCCGCACCGATGGCGGCGGCTGGTCGGTGACCGTGGAGCGCGCGGCGGCCCACGTCAACCAGCGCTGCACGCT
>JAUUZB010001145.1 GCA_030590185.1 Deltaproteobacteria bacterium | reverse complement strand
GGGGGCGGCGGATGGTTGGCCGGCGCCAAAGGCGGTGGAGGGCCGCTCGCTCTCCAAGCGCCACTATCGCACCAGCGAGCTCGAGCGCCGCGGCGGCCCGCCGCTCAACGCCCGGGTGCCCTTGATGTTCAACGACGACCTGGTGGTGTCCAGCGTCAAGCCGGACACCGAGGACGAGGTCTATTTCATCAACGGCGACGCGGACGACCTGTTCTTCATCCACGAGGGCCGCGGCGTGCTGCGCAGCCCCCTCGGTGACCTGCCCTACGGACCCGAGGACTACGTGGCCGTACCGCGGGGCCTGTTGCACCGCTTCATCCCGGAGAAGGGCGATCAACAAACCTGGCTCGCCCTCGAATGCCTCGGTGGCCTGTGGCTGCCCAAGCAGTGGCGCAACGCGGTGGGGCAACTGCGCATGGACGCACCTGTTTGTCATCGCGACTTCCGGCGGCCGGAGTTGCGTGGCCCCCTCGACGAAGGCATTCGACGGTTGGTGGTCAAACGCAGCGGCGCCTTCCACGCCTTCGAGCTCGAGGACTCTCCCCTGGACGTGGTCGGCTGGGACGGCACGGTCTATCCCTTCGCCTTCCCGATCCGAAACTTCCAACCCCGCGCTGGGCAGGTGCACCTGCCGCCCACCGTGCACGGAAATTTCGCGGCCCGCGGAGCGTTGGTCTGCAGCTTCGTGCCGCGGGTGGTCGACTTCCACCCGGACGCGATCCCGTGCCCCTACCCGCACACCTCGGTCGACTGCGACGAGATCATTTTCTACGTCAGCGGCGACTTCACCTCACGGGAGGGTGTCGGCCCGGGCAGCATCTCCCATCACCCGGCCGGTATCACCCACGGTCCCCACCCGGGGGCCTACGAGGCGAGCATCGGCACCGGCCGCACCGAGGAGATGGCGGTGATGGTCGATACCTTTGCGCCGCTGCACACCACCGCGGCGGCGGTCGCCAGCGAGGACGCGGGTTACCCGACCTCCTTTCGGGAGAAGACACCATGAGCCAAGAACAGCATCGCGAGCTGATCGACGCCATCGAGAGCAACTTTGCCGCGGCCAACTCCCCGATCATGCAGGCCGAGGGTCGCCGTGCGATCGTGGAGCTCGCTCCGGATCACCCGGGCTTCTCCGACCCTGCCTACCGAGACCGGCGCAACGACATCGCCCAGATCGCCCTGGACTACGTCCCGGGTGAGCCGGTGCCGGACGCGCCCTACACCGAGGAAGAACACGCGGTCTGGCACGATATCCGCGAGCAGATGGCCCCGGCTCACGTCCGCCATGCCTGCCGGCCCTATCTCGAATTCGCCGACGAGCTCGCCTTGCCCAGGGATCGCATCCCACAGCTACGGGAGGTCAACGAACGACTGGAGTCGCTGAGCGAGTTCCGGCTGGAGCCGGTGGCCGGGCTCGTGCACCCGAAAGTATTCCTGTCCACCTTGGCGCGCCGCACCTTCCTCTCCACCCAGTATATTCGACATCACTCGACCCCAGACTACACCCCTGAGCCGGACGTGGTGCACGAGTTGATCGGCCACGCTGCCCAGCTCGCCAACCCGGAGCTCGCCGAGCTCAACCACGCCTTTGGCCGCGCCGCCGGTGCCATCACCTCAGGGGACGCCTTGCAGCGCCTAACCCGGGTGGCGTGGTTCACCCTCGAGTTCGGCGTGCTGCGTGAACAGGGCGAGCTCAAGGCCTATGGCGCTGGGCTGTTGTCATCCTTTGGCGAGCTCGAGGCGATGCACGGCGCCGAGCTCCACGACCTCGACCTCGAGCGCATGGAGGTCACCGAGTACGACGTCACGCAGTACCAGCCGCTGCTGTTCTGCGCCGACTCCTACGCCCACCTTCGCGAGACGCTGATCGGCTACTGCGACCGCCTGGCGAGCTAGCCATCGACCACCGATCCGCACCCTGGGTGCTGGTCGAGGGACTCCACTCCGGCTACACTCCTAGTGTACCGTGCAGCCAGGAGGAGCCCCGCGATGTCAACCCTCCGTGTCGGGATAGCCGGCGTCCTCACGTCCCTCGTGGTTGGAAACGCTTTTGCCGCAACCCTCGCGGGTCAGATCACCAACGACGGTGGAGTTGGGATCCCAATGGAGGTCCAGCTCGTCGCCGAGGGCACCAAGGACTGGTACGTCGTTGACACCATCATCGCCGCCGCCGACGGCACCTACGTCTTTGCCGGCGTCGCCCCGGATGGCTATCGAGTCTTTGCCCGCATGCCGTGGGCCTACGTCGGCAACTACGCCGACCGCTGGTATGACCTGGCTCCGCCCTTCTCCTCGGGATGGATCTCCGCCGACGCCGATTCGGTCCTGGTGCCGGACGCCGGCGCGGCGGTGACCGGAATCGACATCATCCTTCCCGTGCAAGGTGGACTCGACGGCCGGGTTACCACCGGCGCGGCCACCCCCCTCGCGGGCATGGTGGTGCGCATCGAGTGGAAGAGCGACCCGCGTTACTACCACGACGATTTCTCCCAGGGGAACGAGCTCCCGGGACTGTTCTTCATGCGTGGGCTGGTCGCGGAGTCCTACCGCGGTATCGTGTACGACGCGGCGGGCGCCTACGCGACCGCGGTTTATCCCG
>JAUUZB010000997.1 GCA_030590185.1 Deltaproteobacteria bacterium | reverse complement strand
GGTGCCGGTGCTGAGCCACCCCATGCGGTGGCCTCCTCGCCCGCGCCGCACCGCCCGTCCACGTCGACAGCCGCGCCAAGACCGACCATGGACGGCGACGGGCAGGTCATCGCGGAGATGCCTGGCAAGGTGCTGCGACTGTTGGCCACGGTCGGTGACGCCGTCACCCTCGGCCAGGGCATCCTGTTGTTCGAAGCCATGAAGATGGAGATGGAGGTGACCGCGCCCAAGGCCGGCCGCATCAGCCGCCTCCTGGTCGTGCCGGAGCAACAGGTCGGCACCGGCGATCTATTGGCCGAGATCGAGTAGTCGCCTCCTCCCCCCAGCCTCGCGCCCCTCCCCCTGATCCATCACGGCTGTCCATGGTTCTGGTGATGGGATCCATTCGTTGGGGTTTGGCGGAATAGGGTCAATCACCGACTGGGTGCATTCTTCTTGGGGGCCTGCGGAGCCGCCTGGCGGCGTCTCCTTCGGGCTACGGGAGCCCCTTCGGGTCTGTCGCGCCGATGAGTCGCCCGTCGCGTGAGGCGGACTGGAGGGTGAGGCCCGCGCAGCGGGCCGAAGTGCCGACCGAAGGGAGGTACCGAGGCCGAAGGCCCGAGCCCGGAAAGAGGCCGACCCCGGGCCGGAACGGCCCGGGGGCACGCCCAAAAACGAGGAAGCACGACAGCTCACCGTCAAGAATGAAGAATTCCGACAGCTCACCGTCTTCCACCCCAAGCCCTCAGACCGTGGCGAATCTGGACCCCGGGAGCACGCAACCTCCGCGAGTTCTTGCCGATAAACAACCGGAGACAAATCCCACCGAGGATGATCATGGCACGTGACCTCAGCATTGACGCACGCCGCACCGGGCCAGACCTGCTGCCCGCGGAATCGAGCGCCCCCGGTCACATCATGCGGGCCATGGGCCTGGCACCTGGCGCCCCGGTTCCACAGGTGCGCAAGGCGACGTCTCCCTACGCTCGAATCTCCTGGTCACAAGTCCTGCGCTGGACGCCGCTATTTGTGCTCGTGCTGCTCGTCAACCTGATCTTCTCGGTGCCGCCGCTGCTGCTCTGGCGAGAAGCGCTGCGTCAAACCGGCGACGTCTTCTTTGGCGAGGAAGCGCGCTTGCCCTGGGAGGGCTGAGCCTCCCTGCCGCGCCAGCTGCGCTGGGGCGATCCGGATCCAGGCGATGTGTTCTTTGGCGAAGAGGCGCGCTTGCCCTGGGAGGGCTGAGCCTCCCTTCCGCGCCAGCTGCGCCGGAGCGATTCGGATCCAGATGCTCGGGGTGGCGCTGCCCACGGGGTCTGTGCGAGAGTGGATGACGCCATTTGGGGCTCATCTCGTTCTCTGAGGGAAAAGCATGACGGGTCAAGAGGTCATCCGAGCATTCGGAGCTCTCCTCTGTGTGAGCCTGGCCACCGTACCGGGGTCAGCTCAGGCGGCACAGGAGGGCATGGTGATCATGCCCCTCAAGGGCAGCGGCGTCTCCAAGGACGCTTTGATCGTGATGAACGAGCTGCTCGCGGTCAGCATGAGCCAGCTCAGTCAATATAAGGTGGTCACCCGCGAGGACCTCGAGGCGGAGCTCGGCCGGGAGCAGCTCGCCGACCTGCTCACCTGCGACACGATCTCCTGCGCGGCCAACATCGGTGGCGCGCTCGGCACGCGCTTCTTGCTCGCCGGCTCGGCGCGAAAACTGGGTACCAAGATCATCATCACCCTGAGCCTGATCGACACCAAGGACCGCAACACCCGGCGCGGCAAGGCGCTGTTCGACAACAACGAAGACTTCTATCCCCAGGCGATCGAGACCGCCTGCAAGGACGTGCTCGGCCTTCGGGGCCAGGTGACGCCGCAGCCCACGTCAGCCGCAGCGCCCACGCCGGACGCCGCCCCGAGCTACGCGACCCCCTCCTCCGGGGCAGTGCCCGCCTGCCACACCGGCGACAACTGCGTCGAGCTCGGCGTCAAATACCAAAAAGGCGACGGCGTGGCCCGTGACTTCGGGGTCGCGGCCAAGCTCTTTCGCAAGGGCTGCGACCTAAACGCCGCCTGGGGTTGCGGCAAGCTCGGCCTGCTCTACGAAGGCGGCAAGGGCCTGCCCCGCGACCACGACCAGGCGGTCAAGTACCACACCATGGGCTGCGACGGCGGCTGGTCCGCCGGCTGCACCAACCTCGGGCGCATGTACGAAGATGGCACCGGGGTCGCCCGCGACTACGCCGTCGCCACCAAACGCTACCGCAAGGGCTGCGAGGGCGGCAACATGGCCGGCTGCAGCTACCTCGGTGACATGTACGAGAACGGCAAGGGCGCCGCGACCAACATGACGGAGGCGGTGCGCTACTACCGCAAGGGCTGCGAAGGCGGCAACGCCTGGGGCTGCGGTCGCCTCGGCATGTGCTACGCCGCGGGTACCGGCGTCAACCAGAACGTCTCCGAGGGGGCGCGCTACTACCGCAAGGGCTGCGACGGCGACGACAGCCTCTCCTGCGGCAAGCTCGGCCTGCTCTACGAGGCCGGCAACGGCGTGGTCAAAGATTTCCTCGAAGCGGTCAAGCTCCACCGCCTGGCCTGCAACTTCGGCTGGGCCTCCGGCTGCACCAACCTCGGCCGCATGTTCGAAGACGGCAACGGCGTGGCCCGCGATTACGAGCAGGCGGCGGCCAACTACCGCAAGGCCTGCGACACGAGCAACGCCGCGGGCTGCGCCTATCTCGGCGACATGTACGAGTTCGGCAAGGGCGTCCCGCGGGACTTGAACGAGGCGCTGCGGCTCTATCGCATGGGTTGCAACATGGGCAACCAGTGGGGATGCGACCGGGCGAACAAGGAGCGCTGAGCGGCGCCGCCAACCTGCCCGTGCCTCGGGGCTCCTTCCCTCGACCGCGGCTCACCGGCAGCTGAACGGCCGGCGGGAGCGCGCCTTGCGGCTCCTTCCCTCGACCGCGGCTCACCGGCAGCTGAGCGGCCGACCATCAGCAATGCAGCGATGCGCCATCCGGTCATCGGT
>JAUUZB010000148.1 GCA_030590185.1 Deltaproteobacteria bacterium | reverse complement strand
GGCTCCGGCGCGTCACCACTCGCCGGCTCCGGCGCGTCACCACTCGCCGACTCGGACGCGGTCGCGGCCGTCTCTGACCCCTCACCGCTCGCCGGCTCCGGCGCGGCGTGCTGGGCACGTGCGGCCCCGCTCGAAGCCAGGAACAACGCCGCCATCACCCAACCAGAGAGCTGCCACTTCGATGAGCTCAGGATCTGCTTCATCATCGGTCTCCTACCCAGCCGGCGATCCGCTCGCGCACGCGGCCGCGCAGCGCTTCGAGGTCGTCGGGGGTCTTGACCGGCATGAACCGATCCTCGGCCCCCTCCCGCGGCACCTGGAGATAGGTCGCGTCGACGAATGACGTCACCTCGCCCATGAGCCGCTCGAACTGCACCACCGGCGCGTCGTTGACCGTTTTGTCCGCCCGGAACCAGGTGAGGGGATAGTCCGGTTTGATCGCCTCGACGTTCAGCACCAGGGTGTTGGTGTTGAAGACCGGCACGCTGCCGATGTCGAACTCGCTCGGGAAACGAAAGTGCTCCAGGATCTCGACCCGGCCGCGGATCCGCACCGGCGCACCGCCCTTGTCGCCACCCTCACGGGGCGCGACCTCCACCAGGGCCGGTTTGCCGCCGGCGAGGTGAGCGCCGATCACCACCGGCGAGACCGTAGCCCCGATGTTGTCGACGTTGCCCACCATCACGCACTTACCGCCGGCCGCCGCGAAACGTTGGAATGCCTCGCTCTCGGCCAACACCTCGAAGAGGTCGCCGTGCCCGGGCGCATAGGGTGAGACGTTGCCCTCGGCGTCGCGGTAGAGCTCGCCGTCCGGGCGGATCCGTAACGAGATGCGTTGGGTCAGCAGATGAACCCGCTCGGCACCGACGCCGAAATAGTCGTTGGCTGCCAGGTGCGCGCGGGTCGCGTCGTCCGTGGCAAAGGAGTTCATCAGGAAGGCAGGCGCGCGGGCGCCAAAGGCGGCCAGGTTGGAGAGCCGGATCCCCAAAAAGCTCTGGCCGTCGACCACCTCCACCGCGCCCTTGACCGCGCCCCCGAACCGGGTGGCCATGCCTCCGTTGAGCACCGCCACGCCAACCTCGCCGCTCTCGAGGGCTCGGCGACCGATCGCCGCGAGCTCCGCCGCCGCCTCCCCCTCGGGCCATGGGGTGACGTCCCCTGGCTTGGGGGCGGCCACCGGATCGCTGACGCGATTGCGCTCGGGCGTGAATGCCCCGGCCCGCAACTCGGCCCGGAGATTGAAGAAATTCTCGGCGCTGAAGCTGTGGCGACTCAGCAGGGCCTGCACCTCGGGCGACAGGCCTAGGGTAGAGATATCGGGGGTGTCGGACATGCCGCTGCTCGTAACAGAGGGGGCGCGAGCTTGGCAATCGTGGAATAGCCGGCCCCGGCCCAGCCGTTGATCCCTAAACCGGCGCACCGGGATCTTACGGGCCCGCTCGGTTTGAGATACACTTGTTCCTCGTGGTACGAAGGTAGAAGTATTCGAAATTTTCTCCTCCAATAACGAGGAACTCCGTGGGCGATCCGTTCAAACTGATCATCGAAGACGACGAGGGCAAGCGGAACGTCGTTCCGGTTGACCTCGGCGAGGTAAACGTTGGGCGCGTCGAAACCAACGCCATCCGCCTCAATGAGCGCAACGTCTCCCGCAGCCACATGCGGTTGGTCAAGGAGAACGGCAACGTCGTCGCTGAGGACTTGAACTCCTACAACGGCGTCTTCATCAACGGAGATCGGATCACCCAGCGCCAGATGATCCACGAAGGCGACTTGATCCGAGTCGGCGACTTTCACCTCGAGCTGCGCGGCGAGGGTCTCACCCGGCGAGCCGAGGAGACCACCCAGAAAACCCTGGTCCCGGACCTCGACTCCACTCAACCGGGCATGCGCACGGCGCCCAAGCCGCATACCGAGAAGATCCCGCAACCCACGGCCCAGCCCCCGGCGGCCCAGGCGGCCGCTCCAGCCGCGCAGGCTCAAGCGCCCGCGCCCCCCCCGATGGCCCAACAGCCAGCCCCGGCTCCGGTCGAGGCGGAGGCAACCGTTCCCGACGAGGAAGAGGAACGCCACGAGCCAACCGCCATCATTCGGATGGACCAGCTCCAGGGGCTCGATGAAGCGGGCGGCGGCAACAAGGGCGTCATCAGCGGAGAGAAACCCAAGCTGATCTGCGTCAGCACCAGCTTCGCCGGCAAGCAGTTCGAAATCTCCACCGCCGAGGCGGTCATCGGCCGCACCTCGGACAACGACGTCACCGTCGACCATCGCTCGGTCTCACGCCACCACGCCAAGATCGTGGCGGCGGGCAACGGCTACAAAATCGTCGACATGGGCAGCGCCAACGGCACCCTGGTCAACGGTGAACAGTACGCGCAGCTCGCCCTCAAGTTGGGTGATGTGATCGAGCTCGGTCACGTCAAATTCAGATTCGTTCCCCCAGGCGGCAGCTACACCTTCACCGAGGAAGAAGAGGCCGCAATCCGCGGCGAGACGCCAAAGGCGGGTGGCTCGACGGCCACCGCCGATGCCGGCGGTGGGAGCGCGGGTGGCGGCATCATGGGCGCCATCAAGGCCAACCCGTTCGGTGCCATCGGTGCGGGCGCCGCTGTGGTGGCGCTGTTGATCGTGTTGGTTTTGGTGCTGGGTCGAAATGGCGGCGACACCCCGGAGGTCGAGCCGGTGGCCGACGTGGGTACGGCGGCGGTGACCGAGACCATCGAGGTGCCACCGGACCAGCTCAAGGCAAGCGGACCGGGCGCCAAGTGGATCGAGCGCGCCCTCAAGGCGATGGGGGACAAGGACTGGCGCAAGGCCGAGCGCTACGCTAACAAGGCCCTGGATAAGGACCCCGACAACGACGGCATCCTCGACCTGCTCGACTCCATCGAGAATGAAAGAGCGCGGCGGAGTACATTGAGGTGGCCAACGAGGCCATGGCCAAGGAGGAATGGGCCGACGCCTTCGACGCCCTCGACGAGATCCCCGACAATAGCCTCTACGCCGGTGAACGGGATGAGATGATCGGGCAGGTCAAGGGACCGTTGATCTCCGACCTCGTGGACCAAGCCGAGGAGGCGATCCTCGATGATAGGGAGAAGAAGGCCCGGGCCGCGATCGACAAAATCGAAGATATCGATCCGGACAACGATGCGGTAGTCCGGTTGCTCGACGAGCTCGACGGCGGCGAGGAGGAGGTGGTCGAGGAGCCGGAGGAAGCACCCAAGGTCGACAAGCGCGGCAAGAAGGGCAGGAAGGGCCGCAGCGGTGGACGAGAAGCGGATCCCGATCCCCCACCGCCGGCAGCGGAAGTCAAAAAGGAGCCGAAAAAGGAGCCCAAGAAGGAGCCGAAAAAGGAGCCCAAGTCCGCCGGCGATGCCAAGTCCCACTATAAGAAGGGCATCGCCCTGCTCCAGGGAGGCCAAACCAAGCAAGCGATCGACGCCTTCAACAAGTGCGTGCAGGTCGACCGCAGCTTCTGCCTCTGCTATCGCGCCCTCGGCATTTCCCACGCCCGCACCGGCAACGGTCCCAAGGCGGCGCGGTACTATCGGCTCTACCTCAAGTATTGCCCGACCGCGAAGGACGCGCCGCAGGTCAAGAAGCTGCTCGAGGCCTACGGCCTGTAGCGGGCCATGCCCGCTCCCCCCTCCCCGCCGGATCCTAACTTGGATCTGTTCGCCTGGCGGGCCCGCAAGCCAGAAGAGAGCCAAGATCCGAGCGGCCCTCGTTCAGACCTCCACCCTCCTCTCACCGTCACCCAGCTCAACAACCAGGCGCGGACCCTCTTGGAGCAACGCTTTGGCGCGGTGACCGTGGTCGGCGAGATCTCCAACTACACGCGCCACTCCTCCGGCCACCACTACTTCAGCCTCAAGGACCGCGACGCGCAGTTGCCCGCGGCCTTCTTCCGCCGGGAGGCCAGTCGCCTCAAATTTCGCCTCGAGGCCGGGATGGAGGTTCTGGTCACCGGCCGGCTGACGATCTACGGCAAGGCGGGCCGCTACCAGATCATCGTCGAACGGGTCGAGCCGCTCGGCGCCGGCGCCCTGCAGGCCGCCTTTGAGGAGCTCAAACGCCGCCTGGCGAACGAGGGTCTCTTCGCCGAAGAGCGCAAGCGGCCGTTGCCCGTGGTGCCGCAGCGGGTGGGCGTGGTCACCAGCCCCACCGGAGCGGTGATCCGAGATATCGTCAACGTCTCCACCCGCCGTTTCCCGCAGGCGCGGCTGCTGGTCATTCCGACCCGGGTGCAAGGGGCCGAGTCGGCGGCGGAGATCGCCCGGGCCATCGGCCGAGCCGGTGAGGTCGCGGAGCGCTACGGGCTCGAGGTCCTGATCGTGGCCCGCGGCGGCGGCTCCCTCGAAGACCTCTGGGGCTTCAACGAGGAGAGGGTGGCGCGCGCCATCGCCGCCTGCCCCATCCCGGTGGTCAGCGCCGACGGGCACGAGACCGACTTCACCATCGCCGATTTCGTGGCCGACCATCGGGCGCCCACCCCGTCGGCGGCCGCGGAGTTGGTCTTCCCAGTGCGCAGCGCATTGGTGGAGGGGCTGACTCGCGATCTCGAAGGTGCGGCGCGCAGCCTGCGTCGCGACCTCGAGGCCCGCCGCCTGCGCCTCACCGCGGAGCGCAACCGCTTGGGCGACGGCCGGGCGCTCACCCGCGAGCCGAGCCAACGGCTCAGCGAAATCCAACAACAGCTCGAACAACGGCTGCGCCTGCGTATCAACGCCGGTCGCCTGCGCCTGGGGAGCGCGGAGAAACGGCTGGCGCTGGCCCATCCCCAGGTGCGCCTGCGCGGACTCCGCGACCGCATGACCACCGCCGCCGAACGACTCGGCACAGCCATGCGCCGACGGTTGCGGGAGGAACGGCGCGACCTGGCCTCAGCAACCGAGGTCGCGGTGCCACTGCACCGTCGGCTACAGATCGAACGACGCCGGCTCAACGCCAGCGCTCAACGTCTCGACGCCCTCTCGCCCCGGCGTGTACTCGAGCGCGGCTACGCCATCCTGCTCGCCCCCGACGGCACCGCTATCAAGGATCCGAACCAGGTCGAGGGGGGCGATGCCCTGACGGTCGAGTTGGCGAAGGGTCGGCTCCGGGTACGGGTGGATAAATAATTGAGGGGACGGCCCGGCCTAATTGACTCGGGCGCGATGTCTCGCCTGTCGAGCGCTTGCGCCCCACCCCCCATCTGCTAAGAGCGTGAGCCCATGGCCAAAGCGAAACGAGAGCTGACCTACGAGCAGATCAGCGAGCGCCTCGAGATCATCGCCGACCAACTCGAGACGGGCGACACCGCCCTCGAGCAAGCGCTGGAGCTGTTCGAGGAAGGGGTGCGGCTCGCCAAGCTCGGAACTGAGCGGCTCGACGGGGCTGAGCGGCGGATCGAGCAGCTGTTGCAGGACGACAGCGCAGCGCCGCTGAGCGCCGACGGCTCGAAGCCCGCCGAGTAATCGCAGGTGGCAAAACGCCGGGCGGATCTGCTGGTCGTGGAGCAAGGGTTGGCGGCCACCCGCAACAAGGCCCAGGCCCTGATCCTGGCCGGCGCTATCCTCGGCCCAAACGATCACCGCATCGACAAGCCGGGCCAGCTGCTCGGCGAAGAGGTCACCCTGCACCTCAAGGGCGACCCGCTGCCCTACGTGTCACGCGGCGGCCTCAAGCTGGAGGCCGCCCTCGACGCCTTTGACATCGAGGTGCGCGATCGCGTCTGCCTAGACGTGGGGGCATCAACCGGCGGCTTCACCGACTGCCTGCTGCAGCGAGGCGCCGCCCGGGTCTACGCCGTTGACGTCGGCTACGGCCAGTTGGCCTGGTCGGTGCGTCGCGATCCGCGGGTCATCACGATCGAGCGGGCGAACATCCGCCACCTAGAGCCGGCGCGGGTGCCGGAGCCCTGTGGGTTGGTAGTGATCGACGTCTCCTTTATATCGCTGACCGTCGTCATTCCGGTCGCGCTCCGCTTCGCGGGCCCGGGCGCGGTTCTCGTGGCGCTGGTCAAACCGCAGTTCGAGGTTGGCCGGGATCGAATCGGCAAGGGCGGGATCGTGCGCGACGAGACGGCGCGTACCGAGGCGCTGCAACGGATCGAGGCGCTGGTATCCGAGCTCGGTCTGCGCGAGGTGCGAACCATCGACTCGCCGATTACCGGGGCCAAGGGAAACCACGAGTATTTATTGACCGCCATCACGCTCCCCTGATTTCCGGGGGTAGCGTCACGACCCAGATTGGTACTAGAGTACGACACCATGCAGGTAAGCTGCGGCAGCTGTGGCGCCACCTACGAGTTCGACGCATCCACTATTCCCGCCGAAGGCTACAACGCCCAATGCACGGGTTGTAACGAGGTCTTCTTCGTCAAGGCGGAGGCCGAGCCGGTCGCGGCACCCGAGCCAGAGGCGGCCCCGGTGGCGGCGCCGCCCGAACCAACGCCGATCGCGGCGCCCCCGGCGGAGCCAGCCCCCCCGGCGCAGATCACCGTCACCTGCAACAACTGCGGTGCCGCCTACCAGTTCGCCCCCTCGGACATCCCGGCGGATGGCTACGATGCCCAGTGCACGCAGTGCCAGAGCGTCTTCTTCGTCTCCTCAGGGGGAGGCGAAACCCCGGCAGCCGCGCCCGCCGCCGAGCCGACTCCGGTGGATTTGGTTCCCAAGACTGATCCAGAGCCGGTCACCCTGTCGGAGCCCAAGCCTGAAACCGCGCCAACCGCGCCCGAGCCAACACCGGTCGCCGCCGCACCGTCCACCGCAACGGAGCCAGCGGAGCCAGCGGAGCCAGCGGAGCCTATCGAGCCAGCGGCTCCGGAGCCAACCCCGGATCCCTCTGGGGCCGACGACGGGAAGAGCAGCGAGCACGACGATCTGCTCGCCTTGCACGACGAGCTCGGGGAGCCGGACGAGGCTCCGGACGGCGCCTCCATGGAGGACGACTTCGAGGAGATCATGCGGCGCAAGCGCAAGCGCCTGATGACCGTTGGCGCTGTCCTGGTCGCCATCCCGATCCTGCTCGGCTTCACCTACCTCGTGCTACCCGGTGTTTGGGACAGCACCATCGGCCCGTTGGTCGGTGTCAAGGCGCGTGTCAACCCGGACGCCATCCCCTTGATGGAGGCCGGGCTCGAGCGGATGCTCAAGGACACCGATCAGGATTACGACAAAGCGATCGAGAGCTTCGAGGCCGCGCTAGCGGTCGACGATCTCTACCCGGAGGCGCTCGCCTTCGCCGGCCTCGCTTACCTGTTCAAGGGCCGGGACATCCAGACCCACGGCCTGGCGATCCGCGATCAAGCCCAGGCGGCGGCCAATGAGATCAGCGCGATCAACGAAGCCAAGAAGCGTCCCAAGAACGCCGCAAAGCTGGTGACGGATCTGCGCGCCACGGCCGCGAAGTTTCAAAGCCAGGCCTCGGCACTCAACGAAAAGAGCGGCGAGTCCTTCACCCACGGCTGGGCGCACCTCACCAAGGGGTTGGTGCACTTCCAGCACGAGTCGCCGCTGGTGGTGGCGGCGTCCGGGATCTTCCTGCTCGGCCGCGACAAGGACCGGATCAATGACGCGGTGGAGCGACGCGACTTCAGCCTCGACCTCTACGATGCGACCACCCCCCTCGACCTCAAAAACCCACCCGACCCCTGGTT
>JAUUZB010000823.1 GCA_030590185.1 Deltaproteobacteria bacterium | reverse complement strand
CGGCATCCCAGCCGACCAGACCATGGAGGTGGCGTCGAGCTGACCGGCGGCCACGAACTGCCCCACCTGGCCGACGTCGTAGGGCCCCTGGGTGTTGCCACCCACGGTGATGTGCCACGCGGCGCCCTGGGGGGCGGGTGGCGGAGGAGGAGGCGCGCCGGGGTGCGGCGGAGGCGCGGCGCTCTGTGCCTGGCCGGGTTGGAGCATGCCGCCCATCTGGTTGCCCATCGCCACGCCCATGCCCATGCCCATACCGGCGCCCATGCCGGCGCCCATACCACCTTGGTTCTTCGCCATCTCCGGTAGGGCGTTGGCCATTTGGAACTGCTGGAACTTGTTCATGTCGCCGAGGGCGGCCATGCTCGTGCTAGTGTCGAGGGCCTTTTCGACCTCGTCCGGCAACGAGATGTTGACGATCTTCAAAAGGGGCACGTCGAGGCCGTACTCGTCGTCGATCCGCTCGCAGACATACTTGCGCAGGTCGTCGGAGAGCTCGTGGTACTTGGCGGCGAGGTCGAGCACCGGGATCTTGGCCTCGCCGAGGAAATCGGCAAAGGCGCTCTGGATGATCGAGCGCAGCAGCTCGGTGAGCTCGTCGGCGTTGAACTCGCCGTCGGTCCCGACCAGCTCCCGGATCATGATCTTCGGATCGATGACCCGCAGGGTGTAGGTTCCGAAGGCCCGGATACGCACCTTGCCGAAGTCGGCGTCGCGCATGAGGATCGGCTTGGGGGTCCCCCACTTGAGATCCGTGATCTGCTTGGTGCTGACGAAGTACACCTCGGCCTTGAACGGGCTGTTGAAGCCGTGTTTCCAGGCCTGCAGGGTGGAGAGGAGCGGCAGGTTGTCGGTTTCGAGTTGGTGGGTGCCCTCCTCGAAGAGGTCGGCGAGCTTACCCCCGTGAACGAACACCGCCACCTGACCCGGCCGCACGATCAACTGGGCACCGTTTTTGATCTCGTTCTGGAAGCGTGGAAAACGCCATACGATGGTCGAGCGGCTGTCGGACATCCACTCGATGACGTCGACGAGCTCGGTACGAAGGCGGTCAAATAATCCCATGGCACTCTCCCTGGATGGCTGGGGGCGAACATAGTGCCTCCACCTGGACCCCGCAACCCACGGCGAGCGAGTCGAGCGGGGCTCCCAGCCCGGATTGCGGCTTGTTTGCCCCCGGGGACTCGGCTAAGCGTAGGGACCCAAAGAGCGGGAGTTTCGATGAAAGCCGTTGCCCCCAGTCCCACGACTGGCCTCCTCGTCCTCGTGTTGGCCCTCGCCCCGGCGAGCCTGCGGGCCGCTGACGACGAGACGACGACACCCGAGGCCACCGAGGCCAGCCCTGCCGACGAGACCGAGGCCACCGAGGCCAATACGGCCGACGAGCCTGAGGGCGCCGAGGCCAGCCCGGTCGACGCACCAGCCGACGAGCCCGAAGCCACCGAGGCCAACACCGCCGACGATCCCGAGGCCAGCCCGGTCGATGCACCAGCCGACGAGCCCGACGCCACCGAGGCCAGCCCGGTCGACGCACCGGCCGACGAGGTGCCCTCCTTGGCGGCCCAGGGTGGCTTCCTGACCGCCTCCGGCTGGGATTTCAACCTCACCGGCGCCTACCGGGTGAGCGCCGAGGGCATTAGCGACATGCGCGTCGACGCGGAGGGCGAGACCTACAACCAGAACGAGCTCTTCACCCATCGCCTGACCTTCGCGCCCTCGGTCCAGATCAACCCGTACCTCAGCATCACCTCCGAGGTGCAGCTGATGTCCGGTTTCCTGGGCTGGGACTCCCCCAACGCCCGGTTCCGCACCGCCAACGATGAAACCCGCAGCGTCCTGGTGGATGGCGAGATGACCGACGTGCCCTCCACCTTTGAGAACTTCGGCCCCCCCCGCAGCCGCGACGGCGCCGCCTTTCACGACTACCTCGAGGAGCTGCGCCTGCGAAAGCTCTACCTCACCTGGACCACCCCCATCGGTCAGGTGAAGTTCGGTCGGATGGCCTCCCAGTGGGGCATGGGTATCCTGGCCAACGGCGGCGACAACGAGACACAGGACTGGGGCTCCCCCCGCTTTGGTCAGGACCGCAACTACGGCGACGTGGTCGACCGGATCATGTTCATCACCACCCCATTTGCCGCGATCAGCGACTCGGAGTGGTCGCGGCGCTGGGTCCTCGCCGCTGGCGCCGACATCGTCGACCGCGACGAGCGCGTCCGCCGAGAGGACGGCGACCTCGCTATCCAAGGCGTTGGCGCCCTGCGCTACTCCCACGACCTCAAGGAGCTCGGTCTCTATATCGCCCACCGCGACCTGCGCGATCACAACCAAGACACCCTGCGCGCCACCGCCGTCGACTTCTACGGCAAGGGCAGCTGGCGCTTCTGGGACTTCGACGTCTACGGCGAAGGGGAGTTTGCCTGGGTGCTCGGGGACACCTCGCTGGCCCGCAACAACGCCTTCACCGAAAACGTCACCATCCAACAGCTCGGCTGGGTGGGCCGGGTGGGCGCCAACTACGTGCCCTTGAACCTCGGCCTCGACGTCGAGGTCGGCTACGCCTCGGGCGACTCCAACCCCAACGACGAATTCCTGCGCAACTTCACCTTTGACCCGGACTACAACCCCTCGTTGATCATGTTCGACCAACTGCGCGCCGCCGAGACCGTGGCCACCACGGCCAACGTCAGCAACCCCACCCTCTTCGGCCAGCCGCCATCCAACCGCGACCTCATCCCGACCGGCGGCTCCATGACCAACGCGGTCTACGTGCGGCCCACCCTGCGCTACAAGTGGGAAGGTCTGGCCGCGCGTTTCGCCTTCATGTGGGCGATCGCTGAAGAGGACATCGTCGACCCCTACAACTCGAACCGCGCCGGCGGCGGGCCGATCAACTACCAGGGCGGCGACGGCACCCAACGGGAGCTCGGCGTCGAGTTCGATCTCGGAGTCGACTACACCTACCGCTTCCGCAGTTGGTTCGAGGCCCACGCCAGCATCCAGGGCGGCTACTTCATTCCGGGCGCCGGGTTCGCCGACGCCGACGGCAACGTGCCGGATCCGATCGGCATGGTCTACGCCCGCCTGATCCTGCGCTGGTTGCCTCCCCCGGCAACGAAGAGCTGAGCTCAGCTGCCCCTACCCCCCACCCTTCTCCCGCAACACCGCCGCAAACCGTTCGCCGCTCCCGGTCTCCATCACATCGCGCCCGAGCCCCAAGTCCTCGAGCTCTTGCGGCGCGAACTCGAGCCAGGCGAGATCCCGCAGCTTCTGATCAAAATGCGCCACCACCCCGCTGACCAGCGCCTCCTGCTCACCGGCGCTGCCGTCCTCGACCCAACAGGGGCAGCCCCCCCCCCCCCCCCCCCCCCCCCAAAAACAGAAGGGAAAAAAAGAAAAAAGAAAAAGAGATAAATGGGGGGGGGGGGGGGGTGGGAAAAATGATAAATAGGGAGGGGAGAGGGG
>JAUUZB010000314.1 GCA_030590185.1 Deltaproteobacteria bacterium | reverse complement strand
TTGCACCCCAGGACCGGCGCTTGCTGCGCACCATCGAGTCGGTGACGCGCACGAGAGTCGATGAGATGTCCATCCCCGCCACGGCGGTGATCAACAAGGCGCGGGTGGCGCGCTTCAAGCAACGGATCACCGATGAGCTCGAGCAGGGGGACGTGGAGTTTTTTGAGAAGCTGATCGTCGAGTACATCCAGGACCGAGAGCTCGAGCCCCTACAGGTGGCGGCGGCGCTGGCCACCCTGCTGCAGGGCAAGACGCCGTTGTTGATGACCGATCCTGATCCCCGCCCGCGCCCCAGGTTTCGAAACGACCGCGGCGGTGAACGTCGCCGCGCCTCGCCGCGGTTGGGGCCAGAAGATGATATGGAGCGCTACCGTCTGGAGGTGGGATTCCAACACGGGCTCAAGCCCCGCAACATCGTCGCCGCCATCGCCAACGAGACCAAACTGAGCGGCCGCGATATCGGTCGCATTCACATTGATGACGAATACTCCACCGTCGACCTGCCGACCGGCATGCCGGCGGAGGTCTTTCAGCGCCTGCGGAAGATGCGGCTATTCAGTATTCCCTCGCGCATCAGCCGCGTTGAGGGTACCAACCCAGACGCCGACGGGACAGGGAGTGAGACCCGGACTCCGCGCCAGGCGCCCAAGGCCGGGCCCAAGGGCAAAGCGAAATCCAAAGCCAAGCCGCCCCGCGCCAACCATAGCCGCGCAGCCCTGCCCACCGGCGGGAACCAACCGCCGCGCAAGCGCAGCGTGCACCGCAAGGGCAAGTCCCGGGTGGGTGGACCCGGGTCCAAACCACAACGCAGCGCTATCTAGCCCGATAGCACCCCAGCCGAGGTGCCTGTCCTCAACCGCCCGACCCGCTGTCAGCGTTTGGGTCCGAGCCCTCAGGTGCTTCGACACAGGACGCGATGATGGTGGCCAGCGTTTGCAGGTCATAGGGTTTGCGTAGGAACACCGCGTGGTCCAGCCCGAGCGCATCCCCCTTCACGAGATCCTGGCTGTAGCCGCTGGCCAAGATGATTTTCAGATGCGGATCGAGCGCCCGCAGGCTCCGACAGAGGTCGATGCCCGATTGCCCACCGGGCATCACCACGTCGGTCATTAAGAGGTCGAATCGACCGTCGTCGCGTTCCCACAGGCGCGTGGCCTCGGCGGCGTTCTCGGCCGCCTCCACCCCGTAGCCGAGTTTTCGCAGGCCCTTGACCGCCATCCGTCTCACCGCCGGTTCATCCTCGACAAATAGGATGCGGAGGTCGTTAGCGGCCATTGGCGTGGTGGCGGGGGCGCGTGGCGATGTCTCGGCGACGCGCTCGGTGAGCGGAAGGTGGACGATGAAAGTCGCGCCCTGGCCCGGTTGGCTCTGGACGTCTACCCAGCCTCGATGCTGAGCGACGATCCCGTGCACCGTCGACAACCCGAGCCCCGTGCCCTTGCCGACCTCCTTGGTGGTGAAGAACGGCTCGAAGAGGTGCTCGAGGTCGTTTGCGGCGATACCGTGGCCGGTATCGGACACGCGAATGAAGGCGAACCGGCCCGGAGGTCGCGACGACTCGGATGGGTCAGTCTCCGCAACCTCGACGGTTTCCTCCCCGGTCTCGATCGTCAAACGCCCCCCCTGAGGCATGGCGTCACGGGCGTTCACACACAGGTTGAGGAGGACCTGTTGCAGCATGCCGGCGTCACCCTCGACCCAAAGGGGGGCGGTGCTACGATTGAGCGTGATTTCGATCTGCTCGCCGATGATACGCCGCAGCATCTTTTCGAGATCCGCGATGATCGCATTGAGGTCGTGCTGCCCCGCCTCCATGGCCTGCTGGCGACTGAAGAGGAGCAATTGGCGGGTCAGGCCGGCGCCGCGGCGCACCCCGCTGAGCAGCTCCTCGAACCCCTCACGCAGCTCCTCGGTCAGCAGGTGACCGTCCATCTGCATGACGTTGAGCTGGAGGGTCATCGAGGAGAGGAGGTTATTGAAGTCGTGCGCCACGCCACCGGCGAGTTGACCGATGGCTTCCATCCTTTGGGTTTGCCGCAGGTGATCGGCGATGCGCTTCTCGTAGGTTAGGTCTCTGACGAGGTGCACGAAGGACCTCGGCTCGCCAGGCGTTGAGGGGAGGGGCCACGCCGCCATGTCGTAGAACCGACCGTCCTCCTCCCAGCTCTTCGACTCGGGATTGCCGGTGTCCATGGCCTGCCGGTTCGGGCACTCCGCTGTCGGCTCGCTAGCGCCGTGAAGGAGCTGGTTGGCTTTCTTCCCGAGAATCTCGTCGCGGGTCTTGCCCAGGCTGGTGCAGAAGGCTTGGTTGACCTCGAGAAACTCGAATTCCTCCGACAGCACGTAGATCCGGTCGTAGATGGCATCAAAGGTCGCCCGCCACCTCTGCCCGGATGCGAGCTGCGCGGTTTCGGCCCGGTGACGCTCGGTGATGTCCCGGGCCGATGATAGCGCGCCCGTCACCTGGCCCTCGGCGTCCTCGAGGGCCCGGCACCACCAAGCCAACAGGCGGCGCTCTCCGTCGCGGCGCCGTTGCCAGCTCTCCACGTAGAACGTACCCGGCTGGCCAAGGAACAACGGCTCAACCTCGGCATAGGTTTCCTGCTCGCCCTCGAAGAAGCTCTCTGCTTCCTTGCCGATGACATCCTCGCCGAAGAACTCGCGGCCCGCCGAATTGGTCCAGGTGTAAACCCTGTTCTCGTCCACCTCCATGATGATGTCCGGGATCGCCCCGAGGATGGCCTGTTGGCGTTGCGCCAGGCCACGCGCGTTCTCCTCGGCATCTCGGCGCTCGGAGATGTCCCGGAAAACCAGGACCGCGCCCAGGATGTTGCCAGCCTGGTCCCGAATGGGTGCGCCGCTGTCATCGATCGGCCGCTCCGCCCCGTCCTTGGCGATGAGCACGGTGTGGTTGGCCAGACCCACAGTGACGCCCTCGCGCAGGGCCCGCTCGGCGGGGTTCTCGACAGGGGCACGGGTATCTTCGTTGACGATACGAAACGACTCGCCGAGTTGTCGCCCTCGCGCCTCCACCTCGGTCCAACCGGTGAGCCACTCGGCCACGGGATTCATGCGGTCGACTTCGCCGGTCGGCCCAGTGGCGATGACACCGTCGCCGATGCTGTTGAGGATCGCGCTGATCTCCTCCTGGCTACGCCGGGTCTCCTGTTCGGCGCGGTAGAGGAGTTGGTAGAGTCTCTGCCGGCGGGTGGCCACCAGCAGGCCGGTGGACGACCCGAGCAGGAGCAGCGCCAGGGCCACGAGTAGCGCCACCATCCAAGCTCGGCTGTAGGCCTCAGCCTGGATCTCCTGCGCGTCGATCTTGGCCACCATGAACCAGGGTGAGCCGGGAATCGCCTGGATGTCGGCGATCACGTCAACGCCGCGGTAGTCCTTGCCTTCGAACCGAGCGGTCCGCCCGAGCAGCGCCTGAACGGCTGCGCTGCCGTCGCGGTCGAGGGGAACCCGCATCGTCATGGCGGCATCGGTACGGTGTCGGATGGGATTCAAGAACAGCGCCTGCTCACCATCTCGGCGGATGAGCAAGGTCTCGGCGCTGGCGCTCGGCAGGGGCCAACCGCGAAGCTGGGGATAGATACAACTCTCTGGGTCGACGCGCTGGATGAGCACGGCGACCGGACGCCCCTGATGATCCGGGATGGGCGCCGCCAACTCGAGGCGGCTCCCTCGACCGCCGTCGGCCAGGAAGAAGTCGCCGAGCACCGGCTCGGCGGTCGCGACCGCTCGCTCCACCAGGCCAAGGGTCGATGGGGGGAGGGCGCCGGCGGATGCGTCGGTCGAGACGAGAATCCGGCCTTCGGGGGATGCGACGAGAAAGGCCTCGTAGCCCTCGGCCTGCGCAAACGCAGTCAACAGGGAGCGGAGTCTGGTGGTCGCGGCCGTTGCGACGGCGTCATTCGCGGGGGCCTCGAGCCACTCGCGCGTCGCCACCCCGATGCTGCCGGAGACGTTTCGCCCGCCGTCGGTGAGACGTTCCTGGCGCCAATGCTCGACCTCGCGGGCTTTCAAATCGGCGACGGCCCGCACCTCGTTGTATTTATCCTGTTTGAGGGCGCGTAGATCGAAGCGGTAGTAGCTGTAACCGGAGCCGATGAGCGCCAATCCCAGCACCATGACGGTCCCGGCTAGGAGGTAGCGAGCGCGATCAGCTCCGCGCGAGGGCTGTTGGCTGGGGTTGGGATGTGGGGCTACCGGCGTACGGGATCCGGTCATGGCAGTACCCTACCACTCTTGGTTTGTCGTCACGAGCGCCGCGTGGACTACACCACGCCCCCGTTCTTGAGCACCTTCTCCACCCTCGGCGCCCGCAGGCGGCTGGTGCCGGGAAAGCCGGAGCCCATCAGGGGCCGCAGGAAGGTTGCGAATTGGTCGGTGACGCCGTTGCCCGCTTCGTTGATGAACTCGTCCGGCATGGTGCGGGTCTTGCCCGCGACCTGGGACAGGGTCGCCAGCTTGTAGTCGACGGAATAGCGGCCGGTGCGGTTGATGGTGACCGAGCCGTCGAGGTTGTGCCAGATGGCGAGCTGGGCCGCGCGTTCACCGACTTCCCTGGCCTCGCTCTGGTCGATGTCGGAGACCACGCCATAGAAGGAGCGTTGCATGTAGCCGAGGGTGTCGGCGCGGACCCGGGAGATCCCCAGGCGCTTTTTTACCAACTCGGCGAGCATGTCGCCGAGGGCGCCGGTTCCGGAGAGTTGCACGTTGCCGTGATCATCCCGCTCCGGGTTCTCCATTAGCTTCACCGCGATGGGCGTGCCCTCGCTGTCGACGATCCCCTCGCTGACCGCGATCACGCAGCGGCTGTAACTGCTGAGGGTACGTTCGATGTCGTCGAGGAACTTCTGCCGGCTGAAGGGCCGCTCCGGGATGTAGACCAGGTGAGGGCCGTCCTCCTGGTGGGTTTGCCCGAGCACCGAGGCGGCGGCCAAAAAGCCAGCGTGCCTGCCCATGGTGACGCCGATGTAGACGCCGTGGATGGCGCGGTTTTCGAGGTTGGCGCCCATGAAGGCCTGGGCCACGAAGCGCGCCGCCGAGGGGTAACCGGGGGTATGGTCGTTGAGTACCAGGTCGTTGTCGATCGTTTTTGGCACATGGATGGAGCGGAAGTCGTAGCCCTCGGCTTCGGCCTGCTCGTTGACGATGCGGATCGTATCGGCAGAGTCGTTGCCGCCGATGAGGAAGAAGTAGCGGATGTCGTGGGCCTTCATCACGTTGAACATCCGCGAGCAGAACTCGGCGTCCGGTTTGGTGCGGGTCGAGTAGAGCCCCGACGAGGAGGTGCGGGCCACGCGCTCGAGGTTGTGGCTCGTCTCCTGGGTGAGGTCGATGAAGTTCTCGTCGACGATGCCGTCCACCCCGTGCAATGCGCCGTAGACGCGCATGACCTGCGGGAACTTGCGGGATTCGAGCACGACCCCCGCCAGACTCTGGTTGATCACCGCCGTCGGACCGCCACCCTGGGCGATCAGCGCTTTTCCTTGCAGCACTGACATGAGATCATCTCCTTCGGATCGCTGGTCTCCTGCACGTCATACTCGCTTTCGTGAGCAGGGCGCAAAGATAGTCGACCGGCTTTGCCGAGGCGCCTGTCGATGGCGGCCGACGTTGACTCAGCGTCCGGGGCGCCGCCGCCAGTGCTCGCGGAAGCGCTCCACCATGGCCTGGGCGACCCTTCGGTTGCCGAGGTGTAGGGGCGCCGCCGTGAGCCCTAGGGCCTCGGCTCGCTCCCAGTAGCGAATCGCGACAGACGCCTCGACCAACCCGACCACCGGCACGAGGTCGTCGCTGCTCGCCAACAGGAGTGGCTCAGCCCGACAGCCCATGATCCCCACCGGCT
>JAUUZB010000348.1 GCA_030590185.1 Deltaproteobacteria bacterium | reverse complement strand
GGGGCGACCCGGTTCATCCGCCAGGCGATTCGGGTGGCGACACGGGTGGCGACTCTGCCGTCCCCGGCGCCTGCTGGTTCCTCCCGCCACCGTCGAGCGGCCCGGAGCCAACGGCTTGTGACGGGCCGAGCGACTGCCCCGCAGGCGAGGGCTGTGCGGCCGGCGCCTGCACTCTCGGCTGGACGCAAACAGAGGTCGCCGGTGGTCGGCTGCAGGTCGATGGTTCGGGCCAGGTCTTTCTCTCCGGTGTTCTCGATGGACAACACGATTTTGATCCTGGACCGGGAGATGAATCGTATGACGTCCCCGATGGTCTCGGCGCCTTTGTGCAGCATTTTGCCGCAATGGGCGCGTATCAGGACACGAGGTTGGCGACCTGGTCCGCGCCCGAGGATCCGAGCGAGCTCGTGCTCCAGCACGTCGCCGTCGTTGGCGATGACTTCTACGTGGTCGGCAAGTACCTCGGCACCGTGGATCTCGACCCCGGCCCCGAGGTGGCTGAGTACACGGACGAGTTCGTCGCGGATCACAATACATTTGTCGCCAGGATCCAGGCCGGTCCGAGCGCGATTTGGATCCGCACCTTCCTTTCCCTATCATCCTTCGAGTCCGTGGAGCTCGACGTGAAGGCCATCGCCGTGGGCGCTGATCAGAATCTCTATCTAACCGGCGAGTTTGCTTCGTTTTGGTGGGACGCCGATCCGGCCGGGGGGCTCTCCGGTGTCTCCGGCCACGGTGGCGTGACCTTCATGGGGCAGCTCTCGAGCACCGGCACCATCAGTTGGATGCTGGGCCAGACCGCCTCCTCTTTTGTGTTGTGGCCGTTCACCTGGCCCACGGGGCTCGCCTTGGGTCCGCCCGGTGACGTGGTGGTGGTGGGCACGGTTGACTACGGTACCTGGGTCGACTTTGACCCGGGACCGGGTCAGGACGTCGATGGATCTGAGGAGGGCGCTGCGTTCGTCACCTGGCTGATGGCGAACGGCAGCTACCAGGGAACCATTCTGCCCGCCTGCGATTGGCTGAGACCTGCGGTCTCCGACGTCATGGCCTTCAGCTGTTCCTTCCGCGGCGACCTAGACGTCGATCCAGGAGCGGGCGAAGACCTCCGCGAGAGCAACGCGGAGAGCGTCGACGGGTTGGTGAGCAGTTTCGACACCGAGCTCGCCCACCGATGGACCTGGGTGACGGGCTGCCCCGGAGACGACAGGATCACAGCCCTCGCCAGCGACGGCCAGTACACCTACGCAGCCCTCACCAACGACGACTGGGAGGTACCGACCCGGCTCATCGCCCTAGACGAGGCGGGCGACGTGGCGTGGGTGAGGGCGCACCCGGGCAGGGTGCTGCGGATCATCGCCGATCCAACCAGGGGTCTCTATCTCAGCGGGACCTTCTCCAACCCCGGTGATTTCGATCCCGGCCCGCGTGAGGATCCGCGGTCGCCCGGTGCGGAGGGTACCTTCGTTTCCCGCTTGCGACTCGACGGGACCTACTGACCCGCCCCGGACCCTCAGTCCCCGCCCTGCAGCGCCTCCACTAAGAACGGAAACGGATCCACGCTGTCGGTGTAATTTCCATTCCGATAGATCGAGAAGTGCAGGTGCGGCGCCGTGCCGCTGGCGTTGCCCGAGTTGCCCAGGGTCCCGACCTGGGTGCCGGCATCGATGGTGTCCCCGACCTTCAATCCCGGGGCCACCGAGTCCAGGTGGCAGAGGTAGAAGTAATGGTCGCCTCGTTTGATGGTGATCCGGCGGCCGCCCTTGCCGGTGTCGTCGAAATTGATCGACACGATTTCGCCGGTGACCGGCGCCGCGAGCGGCGCCCCCTTGGGGCCGAAGATGTCGAGCCCGTGGTGGCCGGTGGGGTGGCCCGGGGTGCCGCCCAAGTAGAAGTCGGTGTTCTGAAGACCGGTGGCCGGGCTGAAGTCGTTCCAGTTCTGATCCCAGCCGATGTTGAACTGACCGCCGGCGACCGGGAAGGCTTGGAGGTGCGCGCCGGTGGTCGGGTCAGCGACAGGTACGCCAATGGCACTCGGTGCCCCGGGCGCCTCGCCACCCGCGAGCGCGGCCCAGGTTTGCGGGCCGACGATGCCGTCGGCGGTGATGCCGGCGGACGCCTGGAAGCTCTTGACCGCAGCTTCGGTGCGCGGCCCAAAAATGCCGTTCACCGTGCCGGGGGTGAAACCGTAGCCCTCGAGGACCTGCTGGAGTAGCACCACGGCCGGTCCGCGGGCGCCGTCCTCGAGGGTTACGCTCGGGGGGGTAAAGGCGCCGGGGACCCCCACGCCGTTCGAGGGATCTACGGGGGTCGCACCCTCGCCTAGCGCCACGTCCCCGAGGTCCGGGTCCATGATGATGCTCATCCGGCGGTTGAGCACGTGGTCGTGCCATCTCGCCTTGACGTGGTCCGCCGAGGTCTCGGCGCAGGCCATCAGGGCGGCGCGCTCGTCCCCCGCGAAGCTGTAGCCCTGGGCGATGACGCTCGTCACGATGGAACGCATGCCGCCCACGCCGTGTTGAACCGCCATGTCGTAGAGGATGCCGAGGCCACGCTCGGTGTCGACCCCGTATTTGGCCGCGGTGGGCAGCATGGGCTCGAAGTAGTTGGTGCGGGCCAGGCGTCGCTGAACCGCTTGGAAGAGGGCGTTGTTGCCGGCTTCGGTAAATCTGCCGACCCAGGGCTCCTCCCACAATACGTTGCCGCCCACTGGATCCTTGTTGCTCCCGACGCCGCTGGTGGTGACCCCAACTAACTCGTCGCTGTCCGGCCCGAAGGTGGAGCGGAAGGCGGCCGGATCGGCGTCGCGCATGGCCGTGAGCAGGGTGCCGAGGGAGCCCGGGCCCTGGGCGAACTGAATGAAGCCAAAGGAGAGGCCCGCCCCGTCGCTGTTTCGGTTCAGGCTGGTGTAGCTGCCTTCGTACTTGGAGGTGTTGTTGATGATCTTGTCGATGAGGGCATCTCCGAGGTTCTGCGTCACCGCACCGCCCGAAGGAATGCTTGGGGAGACGACCGGTGGCTCCGTGGCCGCGCCCGGGGTGGTGGTTGCTCCGGTCGCCGGGGCTGGTGTGGCTTCGGCTCCGCCGGGGATCATCAGGGTTTGCCCTGGATAGATTTTGTTCGGGTCAGCGATCTGCGGATTGGCCGCGACCAAGGCCTGCAACGTCACTCCGTGGCGCTTGGCGATGCTGGTCATGGTGTCGCCTGGGCCGACCTGGAAGGTTCGGACCGTGGTTGCGTCGGGCGCGTTGGCGCCGACACCCTGGCCGCCGGGCACCGGGGAGCTCGGCGCCTCAGGGGTGGTGCCGGTGTCGAAGTGATCCGGGATGCGGAGCTCTTGCCCGGGGTAGATCTTGTTCGGATCGGTGACTGCCGGGTTGGCGCCAACCAACTCCTCGACCGAGACGTGGTGGGATTTCGCAATGTCCCACAGGGTGTCGCCGGATTGAACGGTGTGGACGGCCATCGGAGCCTCCTTTGAGCTGGGCACCCTATCCCCAGGGCATGCCTGCATTTTCACATACGCCCCCAGGCCGGTTCTGGCTATCGGATGTCTGATTTGTCGGTGGACGTATGCGAGCTCCAGCCGGCATGACCGCCGCCCCTCGGCGACGCCCCAGCCCCGCGGCCGCCGCTCGGATTGCGATAGGGCTCAACTCGAGGGTATGATCTGCCGTAGGGCAGAGTGTAGTTCGCATGGCTGGCCACCCAGCACCGGAGGGAACCACCGCAGGTGAGGTCGACCGGCTGCGCCAGAGTCTGGCCGAGCTCGAGGCACGCTACCGTGATCTCGAAGACCGGGAGCTTCGCGGCCGTGAGTTGATGGAGGCGGCGGCGGTGGGGATCTACCGGACCACCCCCGACGGCCGCATCCTGTTCGCGAATCGGGCGCTGGTGGAGCTGCTGGGCTATCCCAGCCTCGAGGCCCTCGCCGAGCGCGATCTCCAGGCAAACGGTTTCCATGCCGAGTCACCGCGGGAGCGCTTTCGCGAAGAGATCGAGCGTCACGGCGTGGTGCGTGGCCTCGAGGGTGGCTGGCTGCGCCGCGACGGCTCCGAGGTTTGGGTCAGCGAGAGCGCCCGGGCGGTGCACGACGAGGCGGGTGAGCTCCTCTTTTATGAGGGCACCGTCGAGGACATCACCGACCGCAGGCGGGTTGAGTTGAGCCTGCGCGAGAGCGAGCAGAAGTACCGCGAGTTGATCGAAGCGTTGCCCCACTCGGTGGCGATTGTGCAGGGCGATCGAATCGTCTTTGCCAACAGCGCGACCCTGAAGATGCTCGGCTGTGAGACCCTCGAGGAGCTCTACGCCTGGCCCGCCACCCTCGGCGTGCCTGAGAAGGAAGCCGAGTGGGTGATGCCGATGCTCACCAAGGCGATCCAACAGGACGGGCCGTGGCCCGTGCACTACCACGCGACCACGCAACGGATTGATGGCACCCGTTTCCCCACCGAGATCTTCGTTACCCGCATCGCCTATGGCCTGCACCGCGCCCTGCAGTTCCTGATCATCGACATCACCGATCGGGACCAGGCGGCCCAGGAGCGGGACCACTTGATGACCCAGCTCCACCAGGCGGACAAGATGACCACCGTGGGGCAGCTCGCGGCTGGCATCGCCCACGAGATCAACAACCCGCTCGCATTTGTCGTCCCCAACATCGAGTTCCTCAGCGAGGGCTTCGACCGGGTGCGTCGGTTCATCGACCTCTACGCCGGCGGGGCAACGCCGGAGGAGCTCGCCGAGGGGTGGCAGCGCCTGCGGCCGGAGAACACCGTTGGCCAAATTGTCGAGACCCTGCTCGACACCCTCGATGGTTTGGAGCGCATCGCCATCACCACCCGCGAGCTGCGGCAGTTCTCCCACGTCAACGAGCGACGGGCCGAGCCGGTTCAGCTCAGCGAGTGTCTGGAATCCAGCCTGTTGATCGCGGCCAACGAGATCCGCTACCGCGCCGAGCTGCACCGGGACTATAGCGAGATCCCAGCGGTGATCGTCAGGCGGGGCCAGCTCAGCCAGGTCTTCTTGAACATCATCATCAACGCGGCCCAGGCCATCCCAGAGGGGCAGATCGATCGCCATTGGATCCGTGTCCGGACCGGCCGGGAGGCGGACGGGGTGTTCGTGGAGGTCGCCAACAACGGTGAGCTGATCGCGCCCGAGGATCTGTCGCGGATCTTTGACCCGTTCTTCACCACCAAACCCCGGGGCCTCGGTACCGGACTCGGCCTGGCGATCTCGTACAACATCGTGCGCCAGCACCATGGTCGGCTCGAGGTCGAGAGCGACGCCGAGCAGGGCACCCGGTTTCGCATCTGGTTGCCCCTCGACGGCGGAGAGCCCGACGTGGCGGCCACGGCCGTAACCACGCCAGCCCGGGTCGAGAAGCCCGTTCGCATCCTGATCGTCGATGATGAGCCGGGCATCCTGCGTAGCCTGCCCCGCCTGCTGCGGCCCCACGACGTCGTCACCGCCGAGGGGGGCGCGGCGGCGCTGCAGGTTCTCGAGCAGGACCAGCGCTTTGATGTGATTCTGTGCGACCTGGTCATGCCGCTGGTCTCCGGGGTTCAGTTG
>JAUUZB010000024.1 GCA_030590185.1 Deltaproteobacteria bacterium | reverse complement strand
TCCTGCACCAGCGAGGCTATCTGCTTCTTGACGTGGTCGGTATTCCAACGGCCATCGCATGGAATCGTACGCAGCTTGACAATCCGTTCGTCCTCACCCCTGAGGGTCAGCTGCTTGGCCCCGGTCAACGTGCGGGCAGCGTCCAGCGCCTCCGCGGAACAGGCGTTGCCCTGCATGGCGACCTCGAGGAGGTTCCCCACGGCGCGACGGTCACCGCTCGAAGCGAGGGAGCTGATGGCGTAGTTCATCGCGGCGGCGTCCTGCTTGCCCTTGCAGCTGCCCTTTTGGAGCTGGCTCAAAAAATCGGAGCTCTGCCGCTCCGCCTCCGACTGGAGCTCGAAGCTCTTGCCCACCAGTGCGGTCGTGGCCTTGAGCGCGATGTCGCGGCAGGCGGGCTTCTCCGCCGCCAGACGCGCGACCACTCCCACTGCCCGGGGGTCGCCGAGGCGCACCAACGCGGTGAGGTGCTTCTGCATCGCCGGGAGGTCCTTGCGATAATAGCAGCGCTGTTTCTCGACGGCGGTGAGGAGCTCCTGGAGCTCGGCGTCGTCCGCCGACAGGAAGCCTACATTCCTACCGACGATTCTGCCGGCGGCTTCGAGTGCCTCTGCCTCGCAGGCCTCGTTCTTCTGGGCGTACTTGAGCAACGCGCCAATCGCCAACACATCCCCCTCGTCGCGCAGGCGGGCGATGAGCTCCTTGGCCGCCGCCACGTTCGCCTTGCCCTGACACGCGACACCCTCGAGATCGGCGATGGTCAGCCGCTCACGGTCGACGTCCTTTTCAGCGCCGCGCTTCTGGATGCGCTCCGCCAGGCGGTGGCGGACCTCCTTGGTCTTGGCCTGGCCGAGCTCCACGATCAACGCATCGGTCATCTCGCGTTGGCGCAGGTACTTCTCCACCAGCTTCTCGGCGGCGTCGACGATCTTCCGGCGCTGGGTCCGATTGGACTCCGTGTTGTTGTAGGCCGCGGCCACCGCCCGCTGCAGATTCTCGTCGTTCCCCACCGCCAGCTCGATGCCGAGCGCCTCTTCATAGGAGGTGAGAGCCGCCATGGTGTTGACGTAGGAATTCTCCACTCCGCTGAGCGCCGTGTGCAGGTGACCCTCTAGCACCAACGCCTCGGGGTCGCTGTCATCGTCGGCCCGCAACCGCTCCACCTGCTCGGCGAGACCTTCGAGGCGGCCCTTCTTCAATAGGGCGCGCGCCAAGCGGATACGCTCGCTGAAGATGCGTCGTTGCTCGGTGGTCGATTCGACCTCCACGAAGTCGAGCATGCGGATCGCCAGATCGAGGTTGTTGGTCTCGACCAACGCCTCGGTCAGCTCTCCATGGACCTCAAAGAACATCGACTTTTCGCGTGGACCGTGGGGCCTCATGGTCAAGACCACGTCGACCGCTTGCGCGTGCTCGTCCCGCTCCATCATCCGGCCGGACAACTGCAGTTGCAGGTCGAAGAGGCGGCGACCCTCGCCCTGGCTGGCGTCCATCTTGCCGATGAGGCCCATCGCCTCGGCGGTCTCGCCACGGCCGATCAAGGCTTCGATCTCGTGCCAGCGTTGGTTGCGCAGGTAGCCCGGAAGCGTCAACGCCACGATCATGGCGGCCAGCAGCACCGCACCGCCCGCCACCGCCATCCGCAAGCGCCGCGGGGTCAAAATTTGACCTTCGATGCGGCCGAGGTGCACGCCGCCATAGGGCAACATCACCAAATCCGCGGTGGACGCCCGCTCCGGGCCACCATCCGCGTCACTCCCTTCAGAAGATTCGGTCGCTACGGTCGCATCGGCGTCCGCGTCCACCGTCTCCCCGGGAACCGTCTCGTCTTCGCCGCCCCGCTCCGCCGCCGGTGTTGTCGTGTGCTGCGCCGAGGCGTGGGGTACCCGGTAGACGACCACTGGCTCGGGGATGCCCTTGAGCTCGTACTCCCCTACCTTCTCGGCCGTGATCTCCGTCTTGTTCATGGTCAGGTAGACCGACTCGGTGAGGTAGACCTCCTTGGCCGGCGTGATGCCTTCGACCCGGGAGCTGATGTTCACCGCGTCCCCAAAAACGTCGCCGCGACTGACCAGGATCTCCCCCACGCAGAGCGCCACCCGCACGTGGATCTGGTCTTCCTCGAGTTTGTCGCGGTTGTGACGATGCAGAATGTCCTGGATGGACATGCCGCACTGAACGGCGGAGGTGGGTGATTGGAACACCACCAGGAAGGCGTCCCCGATCGTTTTGACCACCCGACCGGAAAAGGAGTGAAAGGCCGGAAGCATCAGGGACTGCATCCGCTCGAGCAGGTCCGAGGTCTGACCGCGGCTCTGGGCGGAGATCCGCGCCGTATAGCCCTTGAGATCGGTGAACATCACGGTGAGGTTCTGGCTCTTCAATACGCACCTCTTGGGCGTGCCGAGGGACCTCGGCTCGTCGGTAAACCTTCTTCGACAGCGCGGGTACTCCGGGCCGGCTGGGCTGGACTCAACCCAACCCGCCGCCTACGGCTGCCCGATGATCATCTCCACGCTCTTGACGAGTGACTCGAGCCCCCAGTCCTTCGAGATATATCCGTCCGCTCCGCACCCCTCGGCGCGTTCCTTGAGCTCGGGCTCCGGGACGTTGGAGAACAGATAGATCGGCGCGTCGATTGGCCAGGCCTCCTTGAAGTAGACCACCACGTCGTCGCCGTAGAACTGCGGCATGTTGATGTCGACCAGAATCAGGTCTGGAGCGCCGCTGACGTCCGGATCGAACTCCCCGGGATCCTCGAGGGCGTGGACTTCGTAGCCCGCGGCCTCGAGCGCCCCCTTGGCGAGCTTGAGGATCATTGGGCTGTCATCGATGATGACGATCTTTTTCATGCCCCCTCCACGGCGCCGGAACGCGACGATATCAGGACGTGCAAGGTGTTCAGCAGTTGTTTGAGCATCACCGGTTTGTCGACGTAGAGGTCAGCACCCGCGGCGATGGCGTCCTCACGCACACCTTCGCCACCGACGCTCACCACCATGATCGGGATGTTCGCCATCTCACGGTCGGAGCGCATGCGCCGGATCAATTCGCCACCGTTCATCACCGGTAAGAAGTAATCCACCACCGCCAGATCGACCGCCGAGGTGGCCAGGTGGTTGAGTGCCTCCTGGCCATCGATCGCGCTGAGGATGTTGAGCCCGCTCTTATCGGGCAGCTCCCGGTAGAAGCGCTTGAGGGCGTGACGGAACAGCTCGTGGGTGAATTGATTGTCCTCGACGAGTAGGATGCGAAATGGTTGATCCGCCTGCGGCACCGGCTCAGTCAGGGTGCGACATTTTTCCATGAGCCGATCGATCTCCTGACGATGGGCATCGTCTTCGAAGACAAACTCGACTCCAACCCCGGCTGGTTTGCCGACCGTCCCGGGCTGAGGATCGTTGCGCCAGCGCACGATGCCGGTCAGCTGGATCGGCTTCAACAACCCGGGAAAGGAAACCGTGAAGTTGATCTGCTTGCCGACCTCGAACGGTATCACCGTGCAGATGAACAGCCCGCCCTTGGAAAGGTCGGTGAGGTAGTCGGACAGCAAACTGCCGGGCTCATCGTACTCGACCTTGAGGACCAGCTCGGTCCGCGGGGCTTTCCGCCGGCTTTCGGGTTCTGTCACCGCTTACTCCGCACCCTTTGGCGAGCCGATTGCGGCTCGACGTTGCTCGTCGCGATCTCGACGCGTGTGCCGAGAGCGCTCAATCTGACCCGCGTTGCCTCCAACGCCACCGTCCGGCCGGGCAAAAACGGCGCCAGGGTCGAGCTAGCGGGGATCTCCACCAGCCCTTCGCCCTTGTCGCTCTCCAACATCGCCCGCGCCTGGGAAAAGTATCGAATGGCGGCCTTGGGATCCACCTCTTGACAGAGATCGGCCAACAACCATGCCGCCGGCCAAAGCCGGGTCTCGAGGAAGAGCGCCCGGCGCAGGGCCGCGTGGGCGTCGTCGGGGCGGCTCAGCCGCAACAGGCATAGGCCACGCCGCAGGTGAAGGTCCGCCGCCAGCTCCTGCGACCCCAGGGCACGGTCGAACCAGGCGAGCGCCTCGGCTGCGTGGTCGTTGCCCAGCAACCGATCCCCCTCCCTGCGAAGATCGATCGCCGCCTGTTGGGGGTTGGTCGCCCGCGGCGTCGAGGCTGGCGGCGCTACCGCTCCGGGGGCCCGAGTCGCGCCTGGCGACGCCCCCGGCTCGGGGGGCTCGATGGCCGGCTCCCGGCGCCGGTAGACCAACAATTCGCCGACCCGATCGAGGCTGAGCTGGGCCAAGGCTGGGGTCTCGTTGCACAGCTTGGTGCCGAGCCACTCCGAGGCGCCGAGGATGAGCAGTCCACGCGGTGCCAACGCCGGGACCACCAGCGTCAATGCCTGCTTCTTTCCCTCGTTCCCGACATAGAGCAGGACGTTGCGCAGGAAGACCACGTCCCAGCCGCCCTGACCCCCGCGGATCGGCGAGGGCGCTCGGTCCCGGGTGACATCGTGGACCGCGACCCTGACCGGGGCCCTAGCGCTCTCCCGCAGCTCGAATTGATCACCCGGCCGCTCGAACCAGCGCGCCCGACGCTCGGCGGAAACCTGCCGCAGGCTGTGCTCTGCGAACCTGCCGCGGCGGGCGTGATCGAGCAGGTCCGGGTCGATGTCGGTGGCCAGGATCTCGACCTCGGCCCCTACCTCGGCGGCGGTGATGGCGATCGAATAGGCCTCCTCGCCCGTGGCGCAGCCAGCGCACCAGATCGTGGTGATGACGCCGCGAGTCACGGCCGGTTGGAGCACTTGATCCCGCACCGCTTCGAGGGCGTCCGCCTCCCGGAAGAAGTACGTGTAGGAGACCGGCTCTATTATCTCTCCGTCGGCCATGGACCTCTCTCGTCTCCCATACGGCCCAAACGCTCCAACGCATCAATGCCGCCAGAGAAAAAATGCAGGCGATGCCCGGAAACCTCGCGGCACTCTTCCACCAACCGCACGCTCATCTCAGAGCCCCAGCTGCTTGCCGATCACCTCGCGTAGGACCGCCTCGGAGAACTCGGTCTTGACCATGTAGGCGTCGGCGCCCGCCTCGGCCGCGCGCCGCTTGTCCTCGTCGCTACCGTGGGTGGTGAGCATCACGATCGGCAGGTTGCGCCAACGCTCCTGGGCGCGCACCCGCTCCACCAGCTCGAGGCCGTTGACGTTCGGCATGTCGATGTCGGTGAGGATGAGGTCGAAGCTCTCCTTCTCCAAGTGCTCCAGGGCCTGGGCCCCGTCCTCCGCCTCCCGGACGTCGTAGCCGAGGATGCGGAGGGTACGCGCCACCATGGCGCGGGTGATGCCGGAATCCTCGGAGAAAAGAATCCGTCGTTGCCGCTGGGCCAGCTTGGTGGTCGCCGCGGGCCGCACCCAGGGCGATTCCTGCCGAGCCCGAGGCACCAACTCCGCCGGGTTGAGCACCAGCCCCAGGGAACCCTCCTCCAGGGTGCAGGCGCCGCTGAACAGGCGGGTGTTGGCGAGCAGATCGCCGAGTGGTTTGACGATCACGTCCACGTCGCTGCGGCAGGCGCTCACCACGGCCGCCACCCGCGAGCCCTCGTAGCTGAGGATCACGGCGCGGGCCAGTCGCGCCGCCGGCTCCTCGATATCCAGGACACCGGCGAGCTCCCGCAAGGGCAGTCGCTCGTCGTGGAAGCGTACGGCGCGCCGGTTGTTCACCATCTCGACGTCGCCCTCGTCGAGGACCATGACCTGCTCGACCGCGGCGCTGGGAATGGCGAAGGGCCTGCCGCCCGCCTCGACCACCAACACCCGGGTGAGCGCCACGCTGATCGGCACCCGCAGCTCGAACAGGGTGCCGCCCTCGGGCGGGCTGTCGATCCGCACCGAGCCGCCGAGCAGCTCTATCTGATGCTTCACCACGTCGAGGCCGACGCCACGGCCGGAGGTCTCGCTGGTGGTCTCACGGGTGCTGAAGCCGGCCACGAACAGCAGCGCCAACAGCTCCTCGTCGCTGAGGGCATCGGCGGCCTGCGCCGAGAGCAGGCCCACGGCCACCGCCCGTGTCTTGACGCGCTCGCGGTCGACGCCGCGGCCGTCATCCGACACGGTGATCACGCCATAGCCACCCTGTTGCTCGGCGGCGAGGACGACGGTACCGGTCTCCGGCTTGCCTGCGGCGACGCGCTCCTCGGGCCCCTCGAGGCCATGATCGACGCTGTTGCGAATCAAGTGCAGGAGCGGGTCGGCGATCTTGTCGACCACGATCTTGTCCAGGGTGACGCCGCGGTCGAGCAGGTCGACCGAGACCTGCTTGCCATGCTCGCTGGCGAGATCCCGCACGGCCCGCGCGAAACGCTTGAACAACGGGGCCACCGGCACCAAGCGCAGGTGGCGGACGCGATGCTCGAGCTCGCTGGCGTGGACGCTGCCCTCGTTCACCTGCTCGCGCAGAGCGTCGACCACCCCGTCTAGCTCCCCCTGGAAACGCCGCAGGGCTGCCGTGGCGATCTGCTCCCGGGCGCTGGCGCCGCCGCCATTGCCGCTCTCCAGGCGATCGAGGCGCTTCAAATCCTGGGTCAGCTCAGCGCTGAGTCGGCGCAGGGTGCGGATCGAATGCCGGTAACGCGTATGGGCGATCACCGTCTCGCTGGCCGCCAAAGAAAAGGCACCCACCGACTCGACATCCACCCGCAGAAATCGCTCCGCCTCAACACCGGCGCGCCGCAGGGCCGGCTTGGCCACAACCGGCATGGCGGTCGTGACCGGCATGGGCTCCGGCTTGGGCCCGGGGTCTTCGGCTCGACGACCGCCCGCCTCGGCGAGCAGCTCGTCGAAACGCAGGAACAGGGCGGCGAGGTCCAGCCCCGGTTCGGTGCTTCCGGCCCGTTTGTGCAGCAGGGCCGAGAGCCCGTCGGCCGAGGCCATGATCAGGTCACCGAAGGCAGCCGGCACCTCGAACCTGTTGCCCCTGGCGAACAACACCAGCTCCTCGGTGCGATGGACGAGCAACCCCATGTCGGCGAAGCCCATCATCTTGGCCTCGCCCTTGAGGGTGTGGAGTTGACGCAGCAGCTCCTCCGCCGCCTGCTCGTCGTCCGGTTTCTTCTCCAGGGTGATCCAGGAGAAGTTGATCTTATTGATGCGGTCCTGGGCTTCCTCCCGGAAGACCTCGAGCAGCTCGAGGCGTGCTTGCTCCGCCGGAGTCACGCCTGGCTCGACCCGTCGTCAGCCTGCCCGCCACCGAGCTGGGCGCTCTCGATGATCGCCGACAGGGCGCGGGCGGTCTGCATCAGATCGTTGGCCGTCGCCTTGGATTGCGTGGCGCCGCGCACTGTTTGGAGGGCGAGGTTCTGCAGCTCGTCCATGCTCGCCCGTACCTGCTCGGTGGCGGTGCGTTGTTGGTTGGTGACCAGGGTGATCCGCTTCGATGTCTCCGTGGTTTCCCGAGCGAGCTTCTGCCCCTCTTCGCTGGCCAAGACCGCCGACTGGGAGAGCTCCCGAATCTCACTGGCGAGCTGCCGCACCTGCACGACCGCCTCCATCACCGACTCCGCCAGGCGGCGCATCTCAGCGCCAACCAAGGCGAAGCCCCGTCCGATCTCACCCGCCTTGGTGCCCTCGAGGGAGGCGTTGAGCGCCAAGATGTCGCTCTTCTCGGCGATGCCGCGGATGGTCTCCGCGATCTCGGTGATCGACGTCGCCTGGTCGTTGAGCTGAGCGATGCGCTCACCGATCACGGTGCTGGCGCTCATCGACTGTTCGGCAATCGACACCACCGATCCGGCGCCGGTGGCGATCTCGTTGGCCGCGCCGACCAACCCCTCCATGGTGCGCCTCGTCTCCTCGACGGCGCTCGATTGATCGGTGGCGGCGTTTTCCTGTTCACCGGACGTGGCGAATAGCTCGGCGGTGGCGGCGTTGAGTTGCACCACCGCCAGGCGGATGCTCTCCAGCAGCTCCTCGAGGTAGGAGATGGTCTCGTTGAGGGTGTTGGCGATCTCGCCGATGTCGTCGCTACTGGTGATCGGCACCCGATGGGTGAGGTCGAGCTCGCTGAGCTTGATGGCGCCGAGACGCAGGGCACTCAGTGGCCGAGAGACGAGGTGATGGATGACCAAGAAGACGAACAGGATGGTCACCAGCATCAGGCCGATGGCGATGAGCAACGAGCGATCACGCGAGCTCTTGAGGTTTTCCACCACGCTCTCGAGGGTGAGCTCGACCTCCAGCAGGCCGAGCATCTTGCTGTCTGGGCTGTGGGCGTGGCATTCGGCGGTGGAGCAATCGCGGTGGTTGGCGATCGGCCGTGCGAAGACAACCCGCGCGAAGCTCCCCGCCTCCCCGGGGTTTCGCATTTTGGTGCGGCCGGGGACCGGGTCAGGCCCGGCGTTGTGACAGGCGGTGCAGACTTCCGACTCGGTGGAGATGCTGGTGCCGAGCTGGGCTGGGTCGCTAGCGTAGACCACCTCCCCCGCGGGATTGAGCAGACGGATGTTGCTGACCGACGTGCTCTGGGCAACGACATCCGCCAGGGTTTCCTGCACCGCCGGACCGTCGCCCCGACGCAAGGGGCCATAGATCCCCCCTGAGATCGACTCGACCACGTGGGTGCCGTGTAGGGCGGCGTTCCCCTGGGCCACAGCGACGAAGCCGCTGCCCAGGACAGTGACCAGCAGGAAGTAGGACGCACCGAGCAACGCCGTCAACGCCATCGACACCTTGAAGCCGAGGCTCACCCTCTTGGGACTCCACCAGGATGAGCGTGCGTTACCGGGCATCGTTGGATTCCTGGCTGCCGGCCCGGGGCCGAGCGATAGATGTAGACGCGGTTCGCGGATGTTGGACGTACCCCATGGCGTCTCTCCCGGGCAAGGTCAGTTCCCCGCCAAGTCTCTGCTCAAGCGTTGAAGATCGATCCACACCGCGAGTCCCTCGCTGCCCGTCTGGGCTTGCGCATCGAGGACAGCGAAACCACAGAGCCAGGGCGCGCAGCGGCCGGCGAATAGGGCGGGGAGGCGCCAGAAGTCGCCATCGCCGAGGCGCAACATACGTACCCCGGCGCGGGTTCGGAACAGCACGGTGGCGTCCCCTGCGGATACCGATAGGTACCTCAGCGCCGCGCCAAACATCGGTTCATCGACCTCCAGATGCTCGCCCAGCGGGAGTCCAGGCCGCACCGGGCTGACCGCGGCGGAGGCATCAAAGGAGAGGATGTCGTGGGCCAGGACCACGAAGCGAGCCTCTGGGAAGCTCAACACCAAGGCGTCCCTGTGCCGCGGTCCCTGGCGTTCGACGGTCACGGCGTGGCTGCCGAGTCGGCGCGGTTGGGGGAGTCAATCACCCGGCCGAGGACCGCCTCTGGATCGAGCACGGTGACCACCCCTTTCGGGTGATCGAACTGACCGCTGAACGGACCGCCGTCCTCGTCCCCCACCGCCCGGATCTCGTCGGCTCGGACGTCGAAGATACCGAGGGTCTCATCGACGAACATGCCGAAGGCCCGCCCATTGCTCTCGATGACCACCAGCCGGCTGCCGATCGCCACGTCGTCCACCTCCCCGATGTCGATGGCCGGCAGGCCGAGCAAGGCGGCGATGTCGATCACCCCGACGATTCGGCCCCGCAGGTGCAGCACGCCGAAGATGATCGCCGGCGCGGTTGGGACCGGCAGCGGCTCCTCTGGGTCGGCGACGTGGTCGACCGAGGTGGCGGGCACTCCGTAGTGGCTACCGGCTAGGCGAAAGAGGAAATAGCTGCCCTCCTCAAAGTGCTCCACCTCGGTCCGCCCGTGGGCGTCCGGATCACGCCCGGCCGGTCGGGTGCCGTCACTCTCGGTCATCTCCGCGAGCTCCTGTTGGCTGCGAGACTAACGGGTCTCCGGGTCGGAATCCACCCGCGCGCTTGACTGGTATCGTCCGGACACCATAGCGTTGCCCTCCGAGCCGGCACGCATCCGTCACGAGCACGAGCGGTCGGCGGGAGCCTCATCGCAAGCACCATCGTCCCGCGAGCAGGGTAGCAAGTGACGCCGTTCATCAAACAGCTCTTCCCTGACCTCACTCGAGAGGAGAGGGAGCGCCGCGCCAAGATCTTCCACGTCATCAACACCTGCCAGATCGTGACGGTGTGCGTACTGGCGGTGACCGCCTCGTTTACCCTTGGCGGGAGCGGCCCCCTCTACACCGTGGTGGGTCCCTGCGCGGTGCTGGTGGTGCTGCTGGTGATCGCCGGCAGGATCGTTCGCCGGGGCACCTCCTACTACCGCGGCGTGCTTCTCTCCGTTGGCTCGGTCAACCTGATCTTGATCTTCATGATCGTCTTGCTGGGCGCGCGCGACCCGGTGGTCTTCCTGTTGACTTGGGTGGTGTTGATCGTCGGCGTCCTGTTTGAGGCAAAATGGGGCTACGTCGCGGCGGCGCTAATGTCCCTCATCCTGTTCTTCTTTCGCGTAACGGAGCTCTACCAGTGGATCCCGATGCCGGTGCTGCGCCGGGATCACATCTATTCCCCCTACTGGACCGATCTGAGCACCCCCGGACTCATTGAGAGCCTCGTCTCCGACAACGTGGTCATGGCGACTGTCTTCTTCATGACCGCCTTCGTGATCTGGATGGTCTCGGCCAGCCTGCGACGATCCCTCGACAACACCAAGGAGATCGTATCCCAGCTCCAATCCTGGGCCACCGACAACCTCGCGCTCGCTACCCGCATCACCAACGCCTCCACCGAGATCGACGCGACCATCCAACAACAGAAGACAGGCGCCTCCCAACAGGCGGTAACGGTCGAGATCATCGCCGGCAGCGTGCGCACCCTGCTCGATGGGGCTCGCAAGATCGCCGAGCGCAGCACCGTGGTCGCCGACAACGCCGGCAAGAGCCTCGAGCACAACGACCGGATCGTCGAGCGCATCAAGACCCTCGCCGATCAAACCCGCCGCATCACCGAGATCCTGCACGTCATGAAGCGCATCGCCAATAAGAGTGATCTGCTGGCGCTCAACGCCGCCCTCGAGGGGGTCAAGGCGGGTACGCGGGGCCGTGGCTTCGTGCTGGTGGCCTCCGAGGTTCGACGCCTGGCCGAGGACGTGCTCAGCTCGGTGCGTGACATCCGGGATCTCACCGAGGACATCGGTGAGGCGACCAACGCCGTGAAGGGCTCCTCCCTCGACGGCGCGGAGCTCGCCGAGCGCACGGCGGAGTTGACGCAGGAGATCAGCCTGATCACGCGTCAACAGGAGGAGGGTACCGAGATGCTCGACGAGGCGATCCAGAGCATCGCCGAGATCGCGGTACAGACGGCGGCCGCGAGCGGTCAAGTCGCCGACTCCGCCAAGACCCTCGGCGACCTGGCCGAGAATATCCGAGAGCTCGCCAGGCAACGGGAGACGATCGGCCGGTCGGCTTCCTGAGCAAATCCATTTCCGCGCCCGACCTTTACCATCCGCCTGCCGCGTGCCAGACTCGGGCGGGAAGTAAGATAGGTTAACGATGTCGATCGATGCCAAGCTCCCGGTCCGGCCGACGCCGGCCCTGGCCGACGTTCAATCCGAGCCGGAGGACATCGCCCCAACGGCACGGGACACGAGCCAAGCCGCGGGGGACTCCCTCCGCTCATCGGCGGCGCAGCTCGCCCCGGCTGACCCCACCCGTGCGGCCCGCACGGCAATAGGGCCCGGCGCTCCTGCCGTTGGCGCGGGTGGCGCCCTGCAACCGCCGGCAGGTCATCGCGCACCGACAGCCACGGCCGGGCTGGAGTCGCGGCCGACCTCATCGGCCCCCGATGCTGACGGCCCTGATTACACCGCCGAGCTCGATGCCTTCCGCACCCAACTCAACGACGCGACCCACTCGGCGCGTCCCGTGCGGCGCAACGGCCATGCCGGCCATTGGCTTGGCTCTGCCCTGAGCCTTCCCACCCAGCTCAACGAGACCAATGCCCTGGCCATCTCATCCCTGGCGGACAACGCCTGGCGCTGGAACCTGGACACGGTCAAACAGGGCGGCGCCGGTGTGGCAGCCGCCCTGCTCCTCCCGCTCACCGCTGTGTTGGTGGTGGTCGGCAAAATCCTTTGGGGTGTCTCCAAGCTCCTCGACCTACCCTTCGCGGGCCTGCGGGCGTTGCTGACGCGGGCTGGCTCAGGAGAACGCGAGGTCGCCCGCACCGACGCCACCCACCTCCGGGTCGCGCCGGAGAACTGGCCGGAGCTGCCGACCAACGCCGACACCAACGCCGCGGTGCGCGAGTATGTTGCTGGCGGTCGCGGCTACCCCTACGACGTAGTGGTGGTCCCGGGCTACACCACCGACGACACCGAGGCCCCGCTGAGTGAACGGGCCAAGGAGCGCCTCGAGCAGGCGGCGCGCGATATCGAGAACGGCCTCGCGCCCTTCATCATGGTGAGCGGCGGCAACGTCCACCCGCCCGGCACGGCATTCAATGAAGGCTTCGAGATGCGCCGCTACCTGATCGACGAGCTCGGCGTGTCAGCGGACAAAATCATCGTCGAGCCGCAGGCCGATCACAGCACCACCAACCTGCGCAACGCCGGCCGCTACATGAGTCGTTTCGGTCTCGAGCGGGCGTTAGTCACCAGCTCG
>JAUUZB010000728.1 GCA_030590185.1 Deltaproteobacteria bacterium | reverse complement strand
GCACCCTTTGTGCGGCGTGCCTGCGCCTCGGACCCACGGCTGGCCACCCGCGCTGCCCGCGCCGCCGTGACCGAGCGCTTCGCCTACTGGCGGCTGTTGGCCGGCGACGCCGCCTCCGCCGTGGCGGAGATCGAGCGCCTGGAGCCGGGCGGAAGCCTGGAGCCCGTCGGAAGCCTGAAGCGCAACGGAAGCCCGAAGCCCAACGGAACCCTGAAGCCCAACGGAACCCTGAAGCCCAACGGAACCCTGAAGCCCAACGGAACCCTGAAGCCCAACGGAACCCTGAAGCCCAGCGGAACCCTGAAGCCGGTCACGGTCACGGCGTCCGCGCCTGGCTCGACCACGAGCCTCCGCCTCGCCGGGCTGCGCCTGCGCCTGGTCTGCGATCCAATGTCCACCGCGGAGCGAGCCGACCTCGACTATCTGGTCGGCAACCTCGTGGTGCCGGACGAGCCAACCCCGCACCTGATCTACCTGCAGGCCCAGGAACACGGGTGGCGCCTCTCCACCCGCTACCGCGGCGAGGCCCCCGAGGACCTCAGCGCCCCGAGCCTGCGCCAACTGCTGCCCAGCTTCGATCTCTCCATGCAGGCCGCCATGGTCCGCCACGACCCGGAACACCTCCTGATGTTCGGGTCCGCGGTCTGGCGCCCGGGCGGGGAGCTGCTATGGCTCAGCGGCGAGGTTCACAGCGGCAAAACCGCGTTGGCCCTCGCCCTGATCGAGCGCCACGGCTGGCGCCTGTTCGCCGACGATTTCATCGCCTGGGACCCGCGCGCCGAGCGCTTCGTTCCGATCCCCAAGGCGCTGCGCTTGCGCGAGTCGGCCTTTGAGCTGTTCCCTGAGCTCGAGGCCCGCGGCCTGCGCACCCAGTCCCCGAGCCGCCGCCACGCGAACTGGCTGCTCAACCCGACCGTCGACCACCAACACGATCCGCCCAGCCCCATGGCGAGCGCCCGGTTCGTCGACTGTCGCTTCGACCCGGAGCTCGCGCAGACGCACCAGCTCACACCACTGGCCGCCCCTGAGCTGCGCGACCGCCTACTCGGTCTCGCCCGCCAGGGCGCCCAGAGCATCGACGCCGATGCCGCCCGCACCCAGATGGCGGCGCGCCTGCGCGGTTTCCGTTTGGTGTTCCGGGAGGGGGGAGCAGCGGCGGAGTGCCTGGCTGGACTCGTTGCCAGACACCCCGCCGTTGGAGGTGGGTCGTCCGCCTGAGCGGCCGGAGCGCCTAGCCGCCGATCTTGCGGATGATGGCCAGGGCCGTGTCGTGCAGCTGCTTGGAGATGTTGGACATCATCTGCATGGTCTGCTGCTGCTTCTGCAGCATGTTCTGCAGATCCACGTTGGCGAGCTGGGCGTCGTCACCGACCTGCTGGAGATCCTCCTCGAGGTTCTCGATGTAGGCGTCGAGGTCGGCCCAAGTGTCGATGTTGTCACCGGCCTCCCAGGCCTCGCTCGTTGAGCTGGTCTCCCCCGGGGGCACGCCGCCGGCGGTGTAGCCGGCGTCGATCATCTCCTGGGGCATCGGCACGTCCTTGGGGTCGACGTAGCCGACGCCGCCCGGCATGCTGTAACTGAAAGCCACATGCTTGAGGTCGGCGCTCCCGGACTGGTCGTGGAAGTCGACCTTGGTCTCGGCGATGACATCATCGGCGATGCGGGCCATGAACTGCTCGACGCTCTCGGTCTTGGCGTCATACTTGAAGGTCTTGGAGTAGCTGAAGGGGTCGTCGGCGCCCTTGAGCCAGCCGTCCTCTTCCTTGCCGGCGCCCGAGACCGTGATCCCCTTCTCGGTGAGCTCCTTGATGAAGGCCTCGCGCTTGATCGGGTCATCCTTGACCTTCTCCCACTCCGCCTGCAGCTGGCGCTTGAATTCGTTCTCGGCGTTGGTCCAGTTGCCCTTGTTGCCGGTGGTGCCGGAGGTCGCGGTGGTCTCGCCGGTGGGATCGGCGTTGGCGACGTCCTGCTCGTATTGGGTGATGGCGGCGGCGAGGGCGGCCTCTGTGGCGGCGTCCTCCTGCTCCTGGGCGATCTCCTCCGGGGTCTTGGTGATCGCTGCCTCTTCCTTGTCGAGCTCCGGGTTGAAGGTGTCGTCAAAGGTCTTGGGCTTGATCGGCGCCTCTGGCACCTTGCCATCGTCCGGCTCGCCAGCCCCGCCCGCTCTGATCTCGCGCATGGCCTTTGTCTCGGCGCGGATCTCCTTCTTGAGGTTGTTATAGAACTTCACCTTTTCGGCGTAGTAATAGAGGTCCTTGGTGGTCTCCATGTAGGACTCGCGCAGGACCTGCTGCACGAGGGCATTGATGTCGACCCCGCCGGTGAGCGCGAGCCCGGCGACGAACTGGCCCCAGCGACTCTCGAGACCCGGCGGCACCTTGTGGCTGGCGGCGGCGTCTACGATGCTGGCGTTGTAGGCCTGGCCGGTGGAGGTGGTGGTCTTGCCCGAGGCCAGGTCGCCCAGCTTCTTGAGCAGGTTCGGATCGAGCTCGAGCAGGCCCTGGTCCTTGATCGCGGCGACCAGCTCCGGCGAGAGGTTCACCACGTTCTCAATGACCGTAAAGCCAGCGCTGGACGAGCCGAGCAGGCCCTTGAGCGCCTCACCGGCCTCGGTTTGGGTGGTGACGAAGTCGGCCTTGATCACGCTGAGCACCTGGGATTGGGCCCAGGTGTTCTCGGTGGCCATGATCTCACCGATCTTCGGCATCGCCTCGGCGAGTTGCGCGAGCTTGGGCGCGCCCAAGGTGGTGGCGGTGCAGGTGATGTCGCAGTCGCCGTGCATGGCGACCTCACCGGCGATGCTGCCCATGTTGCCGGCGAGCTGGCCGAGGGCGGCCATGCCCGCGCCGGTGGCGGTTCCGGTCGAAGCGGTCAACCCGCCGGTGGCCCCGGCCGCGCCGGCCTGCAACGAGGCCATCGCCTCGCGGGCCTGTTGGATCTCCTGGGCCGCGTCGAGCGGGGCGGTCTTGCCCGCACCCTTGGGGGTCTTGGCACCATCCGGCTTGCCACCCTCCTTAATAGTCTCGGCAACCTGATCCAGAGAGATACCGACCTGGTTCTGCTGCAGGGCGCTGAGTTGCTCTAGCAGGGTGGGGCTGGGACCTTTTACGCTCGACATGGAAACCTCCAGGGTCAGGTGCGCGTGTGCATTGAACACGCTAAGGGTGACGGTGACAAGGCAATCCCTTGGCGTGCGTCACGAATCGTAAAGAGGAAATATGTGGTCCGGGCCGGACGGCTCGCACCTTGGGGGGTCAGGGATTCATACCCGGGTGGGTGGCGCCGTGGTTGAGAAAAACGACGCCGGTCGCGATCCGCCCTAGAAGCTCACCTGGAGGCTGACAAATCCGCCGTCGGGTCCGGGGGTGATGCCGAGGTTGACCTCGACCGGGCTAGGCCCAGCGTTGGTTTCGACCTCGAGCTCCGGTTCCTCGGGTGATCCAGCCGCGAGGATGTCCCAGATGATCAGGGCGCCGCCCACCAAGGCGAGCAGCGCCGAGCTGCCCAGGCTGATGTATTGGGCGATCATCATGGTTGGCCCGGAGGCATTGAGCTCGTCGATCCTCGCCGCGTGGGCCGTGTACTCCTCTCTGGTGAGGGACCCGACCTCGGCATTTTCGACCGTATCATTAATGTCCGAGGCCTCGTCGTTCATGCTCTTGGTCGAGGCCCCAAAACCGCTGCCGACGCCAAAGCCCGCCGCCGCCGCCCCGACTAACCCGAGGCCGACGTAGAACTTCCAGCTGAAGCCCCGGGG
>JAUUZB010000254.1 GCA_030590185.1 Deltaproteobacteria bacterium | reverse complement strand
GGAGCTGGCCCTGCATCGGATCCGGGAGCATCTCGTAGATGCCGTAGGCGGCCTTGGCGGTCATCCCGTCCAGGAACTCCCAACGGGCGTTGATCCGCGGCATCACCGAGATCGCTTTGGTCTGGTTGAAGTCCCAGCGGTCGACGCGTACGCCGGGCACCAACTGGAAGCCGAGGCCCGGCTCCCACTCCGCCTCGATCCAGTAGCCGGTGTTATAGCTCGGGAGCTCCTCGCGGTAGGTGATGTTGCCGGCGATGTCGATGGCAGGGGAGGGGAAGGTGGTCAGCGGCAGGGCGATCGGCGCTTCAACGCCGAAGTCGGCGTTTCCGAGGTCGCCGTCGAAGCCGGCGCGCAGGGTCAGGCCTTCGAAGATCTCGAGGCTGAACTCCTCACGGATGGAGACGCTCCAGATATCGAGGTTGAAGGCGGCATCGATGTCCGCGGTGCTCGAACCGATTCCGATGGTGTAGCCGGTGTAGCCGGGGGCGACGGTGGTGGTGAGGGTGGCGCGCTCGTTGAGGCGCAGCTTGTGACGCAGGGCGATCCTAAAGAAGGTGGTCTGCAGGCCGAACTCCATGGCGATGTTCTCGGCCGAGCCGGACTGCACGAGCTTGAACTTGTCGTCGGCGCCGAAGAAGAAGACCGAAAAATCGTGGGGGCCGCTCTTGCTCTGCAATTTGAGCTGCCAGTCGGCGTAGGCAGGCGAGAGGGTGAGGAAACCCTCGTCATCCTCGCGCGGCAGGTTGTCGACCACCAGCGGGATGAACAGCTCAATGTACGAGCGTCGGCCCGCGGCGGCGGCGCGCCAGGTCTCGCTGATTGGCACGCAGGTGTAGGCGTTGGCGTCTAGGTTGAGGCTGATGTCGACGTCGCCCCGCCAGTTGTCGCAGTCGAGGTCGCGGGTGACCACGTCGACCACGCCGGCGATGGCACGACCGTAGCGCGCCCCGAAGCCGCCCGGGTAGAAGTCGATGCGGTCGAGCAGGCCCGGGGTGACCACCGAGGTCAGCCCGCCGAAGTGGTAGAGGATCGGCACGGGCACGCCGTCGATGAAGACCTGGGTATCGCTCGGGTTGGCGCCGCGCACCAACAGTGAGCCGCCGAGGCCGCCGGGGGTGCGCGCCATACCCGGCAGGTTTTCGATTACCTTGAGTGGATCGCCGAGGGTGCCTGGCGAGGCGGTGAACTCCCGGCGGCTGATCTGGACCTTGGCCGCCTCGCGGCGCTTGATCTTGGTGCGCACCACGGTTTGGTAGGGGTCGTAGGAGGTGCGCACCAGGTAGTATTTGACCTCGAGTCGTTCCTCGTAGGTGATCTCTTCCTCGACGTCGTAGGTGTCGTGGTAGCCGCTGGTGACCCGCACGTCGACCTCGCCCGGCGGTACGCCGCGGATCTCGAAGAGCCCCTCGGCGTTGGTCTCGGCCAGCGAACGCCCCTCAATGGAGATGATGGCGTTGGCGATGGGCGTACGCACCCCGGCCTCGAGCACCTGGCCGGAGAAGTTGAGGATATCGGCGTTTGGATCGGCGGCGGTTGGCTGGCCCGCGATGGCGTCCGGCTCGGGCATCTCGGCCACAAAGCGATAGCGATACTCGATGCGAATGCCGGCCGGGGCGTAGTCGATCTCAGCCGGCGAGAACTTGAAGCGGGCCGCCGCTACCATGGCCGGTTGCTCAAAGGCCGGATGGCTACTCGAGGTTACTTCGACTCGCTCCACCAGACCCTGGGCGTCGATGTCGATGAGCAGGAGCACTTCGCCGCTCTCGCCCTGGTAGAGCAGCTCCTGGGGGTAGATGGCGTTGACAAACTCGCTGAGCTCCGGCGGCTTGGTGAGCACCGGCGCGGGCGGTGGCTCCGGCGTGGCCTCGGCCTCGGGGGTTCGTTGATCCTCGATGGCGGCAAACGCCGGGCTGGGCTGGGTGAGGAGGGCTACCGCTAGGAGGAAGCGAGGCCATGGTAGGTGTTGGGTCACGGGGAGTACCTGAGCGGCGCTAGTGTAAGGTGATTCACAGAGAAGTGCACGCCGGTAGACCATCCCGTTGCCACGGCGGTCATCTCTGGATCAAGCGGCGGGCGATCCAGCCCAACGTCGGATCGACCTCGATGCCCGACGCACCCATCGTCGCGGCGAGCCCGTTGCCGTCGAGCCCCGCGGATCGGTCACAGAGATCGCGCCATGGCCGTTGTTCTGGGGAGCTTTGCCACCACCCGGCGCCGTGCCGCTTGCGGAGAAAGGCGTCGAGCTGCCCGGCGAGCAAGCCGGCGCGCAGTCGGTTCGCGGCCGTCCAGGTAGGTGCGAGCTCGGCGGCGCGCAGCAGCGGCAACGTCCCATTCTCGAAGGGCCCGGGGCTCGCGCCTAGGCCCCGGGCGTACAATTGGGCTTAGAGTCGGGTGGGGGACTGCGCCACCCCCCGGTGCCAAGCTAGGACCAGCAACACGCCCACCGCCGCGCGGCGCAGCACCAACAGCTCTCCCAAGGCCGCGGTGAGGGGGGGCTGCTCGTTCGAGGTGTGCGCCAATCTGCTCGGTTGACCACCCCGGTCACGTCCCAGCCGTTCCCGGAGAGACCCCTGACCGCCCCGATTGCGTCCCACCCGTTCCCGGAGAGCCTCCCAGGCGTCTCGGGCCGATCGGTCACCTGCCAGGAACGCGAAGGGCTCGGCCGGCAACCTGCACAGGGGGGAAGGCCGCACGGTGCCTGGACCCGGAGCGAGCCATCCGCCCAACCGAGCCAGGTCGCCAGGACCGAGCTCGGTGGTCGCCGCGCCGAGGTGCGCCGCGGTGATCTCCCGCAGGGCGCCTCGATACAGCGCCTCCGAGCGGGTGAGGAGATCCTCGGCCAACGCGCCCACGCTGCGTAGGTCCCGGCCCTGGGCGGCGGCGAGCAGATCGATGGCGCTCGCAAAACCCAGCGCCCGGGCGCGGGCTCGCACCCCATCCCGTCGCAGGGCGAGCAGGGGGGAGAGTTTGGCCACGATCGGCGCCGCCGCGTGGGCCAGGTTGCGGCGTTGTTCGATGCTGGGCTCCACCGCCAGGCGTGCGGCGAGGAGGCGATAGGGGACCGGCACCAGACCAGGGACCGTCACCGGCTGGCGCTCGATTTGGAACAGGCGCGCGTCCGCGGGCGCCGCGGCTTCCCGCAGGCTTTCGATCAACAAGAACCCGCGCAGGTGGGTGAGCTCCCGCCGGCGCTGGTCCGACTCGGCGGCCCGTGCCGCGTCGCCCAGGGCGCGTAGGGTGCCCGGCTCGAGCAGCCATCGTCTGCCGTCGAATAGGGTGATGGAGCCCGGCGCGCTCTGGCGGTCGGCGAACAGCGCCGCGGCCTCGCGTTGGAGCGCGACCACGAAACTCGGCTCTGCCACCGTTGGGCGAGGTCTCGGCGCGGGCGCGCAGCCGTGGGTGACGACGAGGGAGACCGCCGCCAAGATCGCGGCAGGCAGCCGGGTGGGGGTGACGACGAGGGAGACCGCCGCCAAGATCGCGGCAGGCAGCCGGGTGGGGTGGACCGTGATCAGGCCGGAGTGCTCGCGGTAACCCGCTGGGGGACCGCGACCTCGATGCGACCCTTGCCGGTGACCACGACCCCGAGCCGAGGCGCGAGCTCCTCGGCCAGATCGGTGTAGGCCGCGGCGCCGGTGGAGCGCCGGTCATAGTCGAAGATCGGCTTGCCGGCCATGTGCGCCTTGTTGAGGGCCGAAGACTGGGGGATGCGCGTGCGCAGGAGGAGGTCGCCGTAGAGATCGGCCATGCTCTGGACGATGGTGGCGTTGGTGAGGGTGGCGCGACGATCGTACCGGGTGGCGACGATCCCGGCGACCTCCAGCGGCCGGCCGAGTCGGCTGCGCACCGTCTCCACCGCGTTGAGAATGTCGCCGATACCCTCGAGGGCCAGCACCGACATGTCGGTGGGGATCAACAGGTAGTCCGCGGCGCACAGGGCGTTCACCGTGAGGGTGCCCAGGTTGGGCGGGCAGTCCAAGACGATCAGATCATAGTGGGTGCGGGTGGCGTCGAGCGCGTCGGCGAGGATGAGCTCCTTGCCGATCTTGGCCGACAATAGGGTTTCGGTGTCGGCCAATTGCTTGTCAGAGCCAGCCAAAAAGAGGTTGGCCAGGCTATGGGGGCGCTTGGTGTTTCGTGGGGCACGGCATGGGTGGGCGACCTCGTGCACCTCCCGTAGGCGACCGAGCAACACGTCGGAGAGGTAACCGATGCCCGCCGGCGCCGCGCTCTTGAGGGAGGCGGCCACGTGCGCCTGCGGGTCCAGGTCGACCAGCAAGACCTTGAGATCCTCCCGGGCATAGGCGACCGCGAGGTTGACCGCCGTGGTGGTTTTGCCAACCCCGCCCTTGCTGGACGCGATCGCCACGATGGTCGCGGAGCGGTGCCCGCGTTCGATCGGCGCGGAAACGAGGTCACGCAGCTTGCCAGCTATTCGGTCACGTAGATCGAGCGCCATGGTCTCTCCCTATTAGCCTGTAATCACTAAGTTTCCGAGTTGGTGGACCGGGTCCGCCAATCCGCACACCTTTGTACACCCGAGGTACGACAAGATGACGCGGTGCGCAGCCCCCGGGCTAGCATGATCGGATCCCAGAGGCAAAGCAAACCGGCTTAATCGTTTGATTTTTTGATAACCCGGGGGTTGTCGGGTCGTGTACGGTCCTGGTAGTCTGCGGACTGCGAATAGTATGGTGTCAGCCGCCGCCAGCGGGCACCTTGGAAGCTCAACACGGCAGAGAAACCTACGCGAGGACGCTCATGGTCGAAGTTCGACGCCCCACCACCCCGATTTCGCCGGCTCCCACGACCCAGCAATCCGATGCTGTCAAGGATGCAACGGATCGATTCTCCCGTGAGCAGGGCTTTGGTGTTCGTCTGACCGGCAACCAACGGGACACGGTTCAGCAATTGCTGCGTGGCGCGGATGGCGAGCAACGGGCGCAGGTGTACCTCGGCTTGGTGGCCGCAGGGGTGGGCGTCGTGCCCGGGGCCGAGCGCGGCAGTCAGCAGCGCTTCGACGATCTCCTCGATGCCGCGACCCAGGTGTGGGGCGGCCAAAATCTCGGCGCCCGTACCCAGGGCGGCTCGCCCATGGCGCGACTCGAGAGCTATGCGACCCTGATCAAAACCGTGGCGGCGGACAAGGGCGGGCTTACCAACGAGGCGGTATCGATCATCCGGCGCGGCGCGCTCGCCACCCCAGCGAGCAAGGCCCAGGATGTGTTCGAGGGCAGGGCTCCGAGCCTCGGTAGCCTCGGCGACGGCGGTCGGTCGGAGCGGGTGGCGCCCTCTGCCCCAGGCACCCACACGACGACGGATGGCCACATCGCGACCGTAGGTCGGCTCGACGTCGGTGGCCTGAGCGCCGCCGCCAACAGCGGCGACTGGAAAGCGATCCGTACCAACCTCGACGCCGCGCACCAACTGCTGCGCGAGAACCCGAAGATGGTCGGCCGCGACGAGCTCGTGGCCTTCATGGCCGAAGCCGAGCGCGTCGGTCAGATGGCCGAAAAAGAGGACAAGCGCGACCTCTGGGACATCCTGATCGCCATCCTCACCCTAGGCCTCTCCCTGTTGGTCGATCACCTGCACGAGGCAGAGCACGAGAAGGTCCTCGCCCTCACCAAGCGCCTCGGCGCCCGCGGTGAGTCCCTGCAGGAGGATCCGAACCAGACGACCCTGGGGAGCGTCTTCAACAACCCGATCCCCCAGCGGCGCCAAGCGGGCGAGAAGATCCCGGGCACCGACCAGGCCTGGACCCCCGAGAACGTCGCCCGGATCCTCAACGACTCCATGGGCGAGAAGTGGGACGGCACCGGCAACGAGAAGCAGATCCTCGACATCACCCATGCCATGCACATGGATGATCGCATCGCGGTCGCCGAGGCCTACTCTCGGCTGAACGGCGGCAATCTCACCGGCCGCGCCGCCCTCGACGGGCTCTACAAAAAGATGTGCGCCGAGCTCGACGACAATCCCTTCGGGCGCACCCGCGACGGCATCGTCATTCGTGCCCAGTTCGATCCGGCCAACCCGACCGGTCAGCTCCAACCCCAAGACATGATCATGCTCGACCTCCAAGGCCTGATCAGCAAGAACGGCGCCGCCATTCAGCGCCTCTTGATGTCCTGTGACCAACCCCAGCTGCGGGCGATCGACCTCGCCCTGCGCGAGCGTTACGACACCACCCTCGAGGGCGCCTGCAAGCGCCTCCGCGGTGAGGACGAGCGTCGCGCCCTGTTCTTGATGAGCTCCCCGCGGGTCAACGGCGAGGTGCCCCAGGCCTACCTGCGCGCCTTCGAGCTGCGCGAGTCGGTCCAGGGCCTCGGCACCGACGAGAACCAGTTGTTCGCCAGCCTCCAGGGCATGAGCAAGCAGGAGTTCCTCGAGACCGCCCACGCCTACCACGAGCTCACCCACGATCGT
>JAUUZB010000777.1 GCA_030590185.1 Deltaproteobacteria bacterium | reverse complement strand
GCGATGAGTCCGAACGCCCTGGCGCCCAAGCTAGGTCTCGCCAACGCGCTCTTTTTTCTGCAGCAGTACGACGAGGCGGACGGGCTGGTCGCCGCGGTGTTGGCTAAGGATGCGAACAACCCCCGCGGCTTGTTACTGCGCGCCGACCTCATGCGCGCCCGATCCAAGAGCCCCGAGGTCCAGAAGGCATACCAGCGGGTGATCCGTCTCGCGCCGAAGAGTCGTCAGGCCGCCATGGCCCGCAAGATCCTCGCCGAGTGGTGAGGCGAGGGCGCCCAACACGCCTCAAGAGTTCGTGGCCGGCACTCGGTCGTGGGCGTGGGCCCTGGCGCGCGCAAGGATCTCTAGGAGCCGCCGTCGGTTTGGAGCGTCGGTGCGGCGAAACTCCATCCCTGCCCCCCGGGGGGTGCCGTCGCCGTCGTCTCCGCCGTCCGACAACCACGCCACCCGGGCGGCGGTGGTGAACGGCTCGAGATCGCTGGTGCGCAGCTCGAGGTCGATGAGGTCGTTGAGGCCGAGCCGGTGGCCGTTGTCGAGGCAAACGAAGCAACCCCCGTCGGAGAGGTTGAATCCCGTGCCCGTGCCCGCGCCGTGCTCAGGGTGTGTGAAGCTCGCGTCAAAGGTGGCGCCGTGGCGGGGGCTTTGGCGTTCCCACCAACGCAGGGCGGGATCGTGGAAGGGGGAGCTGACGCTGCGGCGCAGGAAGTACCAGAGCAAGAAGAGGATGAGCAGGTTGAGCTGGAGCAGCATCGGCCGATCGACGCCGCCGAAGAACAGCCCGACGATGGCGTTGTTGACGAACAGAAACGCAGCGTGGGCGATCAACAGATACCAACCCCAAGCCCGGAATCGCATCAGGCCATAGCCGACGAGCGGATAGAGCGACATCAAGAGGAGGTCGTGCCAGTCGAGGGGGCGCGCGTACATCCAGCCCTGCCAGACATTGATCAGGGGGGCTACGAAGTAACCGGTGGCCACCAGGTAGACCAGAATCGGTTTGCGTCTCGTCATCGAGCAATCCGGTACAGCAGCGGTGGGCGTCAGAGCACCACCAACCCCATCACACCGCGCTACGGTCCTTTTTGCAAATCGGCTAGGTTGACAATCGGCCCCACATCGTCCCAACATTGAGCAAATGGACAAATTGCCGGCTTCTTCGAGCCTGGCGAGAATAGGCTAGAGTCAGATGCCGGGCAGGATTGGCGATTCTGACGCAGGGCGCGTCCCTTCGCGCGTTTTGCCGGAAACGACACCGACCACGGATGGGCGGACCTCCTCGGGGATCGAGCAGACCCCTGGGTCGAAGGTCGGTCAGAACCGTGAGACCTTTGTGCGCGGCGGCCGTCAGATGTCGTCGCTCCCCGACGATCCGTCCCTCACCACGGCGAGCAGTGTCACGGGTCTCACCCAGCCTGGGACCCAGGGCATGGCCCCAACCAAGCGCACGCAGATTGCGGCCAAGCTCAACCGTACGATCAAGGATGCGGTCGAGGCAGCCGCCCCCCGCCTCGGCGGACGTCAGGCCAAGCGCCTGGGCGCGACGTACGAAGGGTTCAAGACGGCGCTGCTCCACGGCCAAATTCGGTCCGGGGCCGACGCCCACCGCCTCGGTTCTGCCCTGACCGCCGTCTCCCGGGAGCTCGCCACCCTGGGGTTGATGGATGACACCACCCGCGCCGGTCTGACCGCGGCGCGCAGCGCGGCCCTCGATAAGATCGCCTCGGATCTGGGCCTCAGCTTCACACCCCGCGAGAGCGGTGGCCGCCTGGTCGGGCTCGAGGCAACGACGCGGGACGGGCAACCGCTCAGCGACACGCAGCGCGCCGGGTTCGATGCGGCCCGGGTGTTGATCTTCGAGACCGAGCGCCTGTTCGCCACGCCGGCCGCGCTCGACCGCGGCGATCTGGCCTTGATGGACCTGCGCGACGCGCTGCTGCGGCGCAACCTGGAGCTCCTCGATCCGCCACCGCCGGGCGCAGTGTATCCCGATGGCACCGAAACAGAGATCGATCTCACCTCCGACGCCCTTGCGACCATCGACGCCATGCTCGCGAGTGACGAGCCGATCACCCCGAACATGCGGGCCCACTTCGAGAGCCTGACCGCGGCCCTCGATGGCGCGAGCCTCGGTGGCCTCGGCGCAGATCTGGCCGGCAGCCTCGCCGCCCCGTCGGCGCCAGGGGCGCCCAACCCGAACGAAGCCACGGGCTCCGGCGGGGGGAGTTTCAATACCGCCAGCTTCGCCGAACGCGCGCGCCTGAGCCAACCGACCGGCCCTCGGGTAGCGATCCCAGGGGTGACGATCGCGGCCCCTTCGGCGCCCGGGTCCGGCGTGGTGAGCCCGACCGCACCCCTCGGCGGCATAACCGTCGGCTCCGTTGGCATGACCGCCCCGGGCCAACCGGGCGGCATCACCGCACCGGACGCACCCCTCGGCCCGGCCGCGGCGCTCGAAGGCCCGAATCGAGCCCTACTCGAGATGATGGCCCGCGCGCCCCACGGCACGTCGGATGCCGCCGGCGCTTTTGTCGACGCCTATGCCAATGGCATGGACGCCCTGCAGGGATTCTTGCCGCCCGCCTTGCCGTTTGCGTACCGGCTGCCGCGAGCCATGACGGTGGGTAGCCCGAACGGTGACCACATCACCATCCCGGCCGGCGCCGAGATCAGCCGCGACGCCGACGGCGCCTATCGCATCGACACCCCGGGGTTGGTGATGCAGAACGGCGAATCCACCATCGCCGCGGGCCGCTCGACCCTCACCCTAGGCAGCGACGTCGATGGGATCACCTTTGAGGCGCTGAGCGTCACCGGCGCGGACAGCGCGGTCGACCTCACCGGCGGCACCGCCGAGATCGATCGCGACGCGCGCACGACTCTGATCCGGGCCGACGCCGCCAACATCGATTGGACCACCGGGCAGGTCGACCTGACCAACGCCGAGATGATGTTCGGCCCCGACCACTCGCACATCCGGGCCGAGTCGATGCTGTGGGAGGAGGGCAACGATCACGTCAGCCTCGAGGGGTTGAGCTTCGATCAGACCGACGCCGACGGAGTGTCGACCGTCTCCTTCACCGGCGACGACGCCCAGGTCTTCGTGGGCGGGACCGCGCTCACCGCCGACCGGCTGTCGATGCAGATGGTTCGCAGTGACGATCCCAACGCCGCCGAGACTCTGGAGATGCAGGCCCAGGGTCTGTCCATGGCCAACGGCGTCACCCAGTTCGCCGCCAGCGAAGCGACCGTCCAGGTGATTCAGCAGGCGGACGGCAGCTCCCAGCTGTCGGCGATCACCCAGGACCTGAGCGTCACCAGCGGCGCTAGCCAACTCACCACGGTGGGTGAGACCCGGGTCGATGTTGCCTACGACAGCGAGGGTCGCGTCGATGGGATGACCATGAGCGCTGGCCAGCTCAATTTTGACGACGGTGGCGGCAACCTGCTCGGCGCGACCAACGGCGCCGTGGCCATGGACTTTGACGACGAGGGTCGGCTCACCGGCCTCGTCGGTGGCGCGGATCAACTCACCTACGCCGGCGAGGCTGGCAACATCGACGCCACCGGGGGCAACCTCGAGCTCGTTTACGACGATGGCAAG
>JAUUZB010000322.1 GCA_030590185.1 Deltaproteobacteria bacterium | reverse complement strand
GGGCGTGCCGTTCCTGTCGAAGATCCCGATCATCGGTGCCCTGTTCAAGAGCACCCGCACCGAGGACAACCGCTCCGAGATGTTGATCTTCGTCACACCGCGCATCGTCAATCGCGAGGCCTCCTCCGTGCAGCCGATGAGTTTTGAGGGCGCCGGGGAATAGGCTGGGGAATGGCGAGCACGGCGGCCAGGTGGGCATCAGCACCCATGCAAAATGAACGATCGCACATCGCGTTGGTCGGGTTCATGGGGGCCGGCAAGAGCTCGGTGGGCACGCTCCTGGCGGCCCGGGCTGGTTTCGCCTTCGTTGACCTCGATGAGGTGATCGCCGAGGCGGCCGGTCAGTCGATCCCCGATATTTTTCGCGACCACGGTGAGGTCGGCTTCCGGGCCCGCGAGCGCGCGGCGTTGCGGGAGGTGCTCGCCGCACCCCGGCCGGCGGTGATCGCCACCGGCGGCGGTACCTTCGTCGACCCCTCCATGCGCGACGCGATCCTGCGCTCGGCCCGCAGCGTCTTTCTCAAGACCCGACGGTCGGTGATTCTGGAGCGGCTCGAGCGTGGCGACAGTCGCGGCAAGCGGCCCCTGCTGGCCGGTCCCGATCCCGCGGCGACCGTGGCTCGGTTGCTCAATGAGCGCACCCCCGCCTATGAGCTCAGCGAGCAGGTGGTGATCACCGATGGGTGCGGCATCGAGGCGGTGGTCGACGAGCTGATGCATTGTCTGCGGCTCGAGTCGGGTGAAGGGCGGCGCCAGGATGGTAGCAGCTCCGCCCGTCCTACCGGCACCTGTCCCCTCATCTACGTACACGCGTCGGCCGGCCCTTATCCCGTGGAGCTACGGGACGAGGCGGGGCCCTGGATCGCCGCGGGCATCATCGAGGCCTGTCCTGGCAAGCGGATCGCCGTGCTCTCCGATGACACCGTCGCTCCGCTGCACGCCGAGCGGGTGGTGAAGGATCTAGAGGCACGGGGCAAACGCGTCTCCCTGCACACCTTCCCCCCCGGGGAGGGTTCCAAGACCCTGGAGACCGCCGGGCGCCTCTACGACGAGCTTCTCCAGGCGGGGATCGCTCGCCCGGACGCACTGGTGGCGGTGGGTGGCGGTGTGGTCGGCGACGTGACCGGTTTCGTCGCCTCGACGATCCTGCGCGGCGTACGTTTCCTCCAGGTCCCGACCACCACCCTCGCGGCGGTCGACGCGAGCGTTGGGGGCAAGACAGGGGTCAACACCCCGCGCGGCAAGAATCTGGTCGGCACCTTCCACGCCCCCCGCGCGGTCTTCATTGCCCGGGCACACCTCGCCACCCAGGAGCCGCGGCACCACGCCGCCGGACTGGTCGAGGCGGTCAAGATGGCCGCGACCCTCGACGCGGTGTTGTTCGAGGATCTGATAACCCACGCCGACGAGCTGCTGGCCTTTGCGCCGGATCGGCTGTTGAGCGTGCTGTCGCGAGCCGTGCAGCTCAAGGCAGCGGTCGTCGCCCGGGATGAGCACGAAGCGGGGGACCGGGCCGTGCTCAACTACGGGCACACCATCGGTCACGCCATCGAGTCCGGTGAGCGGTACCGCCTGTGTCACGGCGAGGCGGTGGCGCTCGGCATGCTGGCCGAGAGTGAGTGGGCGATCGGCCTCGGGGCCCCGCCCAGGATCCGAGATCGGTTGGCAGAGGCGTTGGCGGCCCTGCACCTGCCTCGCGATTGGGCGGGCGTCAATGTGGATCTGGCCGCCCTCGGCCTCGACAAGAAGAGGCTCGGGGCGTCGGTGCTGCTGCCGGTAATCCCCGCCCTGGGCAGCTTTGAGCTGCGGACCGTACCGATCGCCAGCCTCGCTGATTTCGTGAAACGCAGGAGCAAGAGATGAAGAGAATGTTGGCCCTGGCGCTGTGCGCGACTCTGGGTGGCTGCGTCGAAGCAGGGACCGTGTTGGAGATCTCAGGCGCCATCCGGCCCACCGGCACCACCAGTTGCCTGATCGTGGGGCAGAGCGACTCGAGCCTATCGACCGGCATCTATGACCCAACCTTCAACGGGGCGCTCGGCTACACCCTCGGCCTGCGGATGATCAACCACATGGAGGATGAGTCCTACGATACCGTGACCGGCCCGACAGGCAATCCCTACTCCCCCCCCGCCAACACCGCCAGCGTGACCGGGATCGATACCTGTTTCTACCGCGAGGAGGATCCGGCCCTCGACCTGACCGCCCTCACCGGCAAGGGTCAGGTGTTGGTCGACTGCACCTCGCTTCCCGAGGAACAACAGCTCTTCATTACCTCAAGCGCCACCATCGAGCCGGGTGACGAGGCACCCGGTGAAGCTGTCATCGACGTGCTCAGTGACGAGAACCTCAGGGTGCTCTATGGCGATGCTTTTGATCCAAAGAACGTGCCGGCCACGGGGGGGATCGACAACCCGGACCAGGCGGGGCAGATCATCTACATGCACATTTCGGAGGATCCGACCGATGCCAACCGGGATGCGAGCTGGGGAAATTTCCCGGCGCGGCGTGACGACACGGTGGTGATCCAGGCAAAGGCCCACGCCAAGCTGCAGACCGGGTGGCTCGTCGAGTCAAACGAATTCCATTTCCCGATCAGCGTCCAGGTTGGGCAGTTGGCGGAGCACTGCGGCTACATGACTCTCATGCGGTGCAACGGGGTCTGCGGTACCTTCTGCAACACCTCCCTGGATTTTCCCACAACCGATGACCAACGCGACTGCTGGCTCACCGACGGAAACAATGAGGATTGTTCGGGCCTCTGTGACGAAGACCCCGCCGTCGCCTGTTTTCCGTATGCCTTCAGCGGCGACGCTCCGTCCGTGGTGCAAAGTCTCTGCCTGGTCTACCAGGGGGTCAACCAGGTAGGCTGCGAACAGACCTTCGGCTGCAACGCAATCTAGGCTTGACCGCGCGCCAGGGAGAACGTAGCTCTTGATCTTGTGTCAGACACCAACGGGGAGCAGCTGTCGTGGGATACGTCGACCATGGCGGAGCTCTACCTCGAGCAGGGGCACGCGCAGCAGGCCCTGGAAATTTACGAGCGCCTGGTTGGGCGCAACCCCGAGGACAAACGACTGGTGCGCCGACTGGCCGAGCTGCGAGCTTCGGTCGGGGGTACGCCGGCGGGGGATTACGACCGAGGAGGTGCGATGAGCTTTCGTGAAAATTTACAACGCGTGGTTGATTCGGTGCCCGGCGCCTTGTCGGCCACCATCATGGGCTTTGATGGGATCGCCATCGATTCCTTCATCCACCCGAGCTCCACCGCGACAGACATGCAAACCCTGTTGGTGGAGTACTCGAGCGCCACCCAACAGTTGCGGCGGGCGGCCGAGTCGACGCCGGACCTGGGAGCTCTGGTGGAGCTCTCGGTCATACGGGAGGGGAACACCTGCCTGTTGCGGCCCCTCACCGAGGAGTACTTCATGGCGGTGGTGGTCGCCCCCCACGGCTTGGTCGGCAAGGCCCGCTACATGCTGCGCATCATCGCCCCCATCATGATGCAGGACCTCAGCAGCTAGAGAGGGTGCTACCCTCGATGCGGATCGCGGTCGTCAACGGCCCCAACCTGAACCGCCTCGGTCAGCGTGAGCCCGCCCTCTATGGGCAGCGCAGCCTGGCGGAGATCGAACGGGAGCTGGAGGAGCTGGCGGTCGACCTGGGCGCTGAGCTCAGTTTCTTTCAGAGCAACCACGAGGGCGCTCTGATCGATTTTCTCCAGGGGGCCGCGGACAGCTGTGACGGCATCGTCATCAACGCCGGTGGCCTCACCCACAGCTCGGTCTGCCTGCGGGACGCCTTGCTCGCCACCGCCTTGCCCTTCGTGGAGGTCCACCTGACCAACGTCTTCGCCCGGGAGCCGTTTCGGCGGCGCTCCCTGTTGGCGGATGTTGCTGTCGCGGTGATCAGCGGCGCTGGCCCCATCGGCTACGAGCTGGGGTTGCGGGCGCTGCTGGCCCGGCCCTAGAGCGGGATTGTCGAGGCCGGGGCCGCTGTGTTAGAGGAACCTCCGGCCAAGCCAGAGAGCACACCATGTACAGCACCTCAGAATTCCGCAACGGTCTCAAAATCATCTACGACAACGTTCCCTTTGAGATCGTCGAGTTCCAGCACGTCAAGCCCGGTAAGGGTGGGGCCTTCGTACGCACCAAGATCAGGAACCTGATCACGGGGCGGGTTCTCGATCCTACCTTCAAATCCGGTGACAAGGTGGGCAAGCCGGACATCGAAGAGAAGTCGATGCAGTACCTCTACCGTGACGGTGAGCACTACGCATTCATGGACATGGCCAGCTACGAACAGACCTTGGTCGACCCGGAGGTGATTGGCGATTCAAAGCAGTGGATGAACGAAAACTGCGAATGCCAAGTTCTGTTCTGGGACGGCAAGGCGATCGCCATCCAACTCCCCAATTTCGTCGTTCTGAAGATCATCCAATGTGAGCCTGGGGTCAAAGGCGATACCGCGACCGGCGCCACCAAACCTGCGGTGGTCGAGCCTGGCGGCACGGTCTACGTCCCCCTCTTCGTCAACGAGGGCGACTCCATCAAGATCGACACCCGAACCGTGGCTTACGTCGAACGCGCGTAACTCCCTAGAGTCGGACAGTTCTTCGCGCCGCCGGGGCTCCGGGCCGCTCGGCAGACGGGCTCGGGCCACCCCGATCGGCGTTCGTATTCTTTGAGCCTGCTGCCGGGCGTGCTATTTTTTTTCCACTACGTGGCGGTAAAAAAGGACAAGATCCGCGCGGCTGCGCAGAAGTATCTTCAGAAGGGCCAAATCGACAAGGCGATTAAGGAATACTATCGCCTGGTCGAAGAAGATCCGAAGGACGTTCGGACCCTCCTCAAGATAGGAGATCTGCAGACCCGCGGCGGGGCCGTCGACCAGGCCACCGAAACCTACGGTAAGGTCGCACAGTTCTATTCCGAGCAGGGATTTTTCCTCAAGGCCGTAGCGGTCTACAAGCAGATCCTGAAGCTCCAGCCGTCCCTGGTCGAGACCAACAAGAAGCTAGCTGAGCTCTATCAACAGCTCGGCCTGGTCTCAGATGCCACCAACCAGTATCGCCTGATCAGCCAGCTCTACGAGAAGGCCGGCAAGATCGATGAGAGCACCGAGATCATCCGCCGCATGGTTGAGCTCGACCCGGACAACGTCGCGAGTCGGATCAAGTTGGCGGAGTTGAATGCCCGGCAGGGCAACGTCGAGGAGGCGCGCACCGAGTTTCGCCGTGCCGCTAACTTCCTGCGGTCCAACAACCGCATGGATGACTTCGTCAAGGTGGCGGAGCGCATCATCCATTTTGACGCATCGGATCTCGAGACCACGCGGGAGCTGGCGGACGTCTACATCCACAACGGGGACGCGCGCCGGGCCCTGGCGAAGCTCCAGATCTGCTTCCGTGCCGACTCGTCCGACGTTGATACCTTGAGCCTGCTCGCCCGGGCCTTCAAGGACCTCGGCCAGGCCCAGAAGACGTTGTCGGTTCTCCGGGAGCTGATGCGTTTGCACCACGAGGCCGGCAGCGAGGCGGCGGTGGGTCGGGTCGCAAAGCAGATCCTCGAGCTCGCCCCAGATGACAGCAAGGCCAAGGCCCTCGCCGAGCGCTTCGCGAGCGCCGCTGAGGATGAGGCGATCGCCGCGGATGGGACCCAGGGGCCGGCGATCGGCCGCATTACCCCGAACAAGCGCCCCCTCCGGCCGCCGTCGGAGGTGATGGAGGTCAACCGCCAAATCGAACCGATGGATGGCGCGCCGCCCACCGAGGAGGGTGACGACCCCCTGACCAAGCTGTTGGTCGAG
>JAUUZB010000220.1 GCA_030590185.1 Deltaproteobacteria bacterium | reverse complement strand
GCGTTGGTCCAGGGGACGAGGTGATCTGTCCGAGCTTCACCATCATCTCCTGCGCGCGGGCGATCCTGGCGTGCGGCGCGACCCCGGTGTGGGTGGACTGCGACCCGGGGACCTTCACCATGTGCCCGAAGCAGGTGGCGGCGCGCCTCAGTGACAACACCGCGGCCATCCTGGCGGTGCACATCTACGGTCATCCGGTCGATGCAGAGGCCATCGCGGCGATCGCCCGCGGGCACGGCGTACCGATCGTTGAGGACGCCGCCGAGGCCCACGGCTCAGAGGTGTTGCTCGACGGGCGCTGGCAACGCTGCGGTAGCGTCGGGGACTGCTCGGTGTTCAGCTTCTACGCCAACAAGGCGATTACCACCGGCGAAGGCGGCATGGTCTTGGCCAGGGACCCGAAGCTAGCCGAGCGGGTGCGCGATCTGGCGAGCCTCGCCTTCGGCGCGGCCGTTCGTTTCAGGCACGAGGCGCTCGGCCACAACTATCGCCTATCGAACATCCAGGCCGCCCTGGGGCTCTCCCAGATCTCACGCGTCGACGAGATCATGGCCCGCAAGCGCTGGGTGGATGCCTGCTATCGGCGCCAGCTCGCCGGGCTCGACGCGTTGGAGATGCAACAGACCGCCCCTTGGGCGAGGCCGGTGCCTTGGATGGTGAGCGTGCTGCTCCGGCCGGCGGCCGGGATCGACGCCGCGGAGTTGGGCGTCCGATTGCGGGACCGCGGCGTCGACACGCGGCCGTTCTTCCTGGGGATGCACGAGCAGCCGGTGATGCGGGAACGGGGTTTCGCAGGCGAGGAGCGCTACGAGATCACCGAGCGGCTGAGCCGCTTTGGCTTGTATCTGCCCTCCTCGCCGTTGCTGGACGAAGCCACCATCGAGCGGGTCTGCGACGAAGTCTACGCTTGCCTGGGGCGACCGAGACCGGCGGCTCGCCGGGAGCCCGAACCGCGGTCGCTCGAGCCGACAGCCTCGAGCGTCGCCTTTGGCGCGCCCTACGCTGCGGTCTATGACGCGCTCTACGCCGACAAGCCGTACGCCGGCGAGGTGGAGGCGGTCTGCGCGGAGCTCACCGCCGCTGGTATCGATCCGCCGGCGCGGCTGCTCGATCTCGGCTGCGGCACCGGTCGCCACTTGGTGGATCTGGTGCGGGCGGGCTTCGACGTCACCGGGGTGGATCGCTCGGCACCGATGCTGGCCCTCGCCGAGGAGCGTCTGCAGAGCTCACAGCTGAAGGCGGAGCTGGTGCAGACCAGCCTGGCGACCCTCGACCTCGAGGCCCGGGACTTCGACGCAGCTCTGATGATGTTCGCGGTACTGAGCTACCACACTGACACCGAGGATCTGCTGCGGGCACTAAGGGCCGTGCGCCGCCATCTGCGTATGGGCGGCCTGTTGGTGGCCGATTTTTGGTACGGCCCGTCGGTGTTGCGGGCCCCCCCGGAGGTACGTCGTGCCGAGATCGAGATCGATGGCCGTCGGGTGCGGCGCGACGCCCGCGGTGATCACGATCCAAGCCGGCAAGAGGTGAAGGTACGGTACGACCTGACGGCGCTCGGGGCCGACGGAGATGAGCACCAGGCGACCGAGGTGCACGCCATGCGTTACTTCTTTCCCCGTGAGCTGGAGCTCCTCCTATCGTCGTCCGGTTTCACCCTGATCCGGTTGTGCGGATGGCCCGACACCCACAGCGAGCCAGCCGAGACGACCTACGGTGCCGCCCTCGTGGCGCGGGCCAGGTGAGACGAGCGCCTCAGAAGCCCAGCCCCTCAAGGCAATGGTCGAGCTGCTCCGCCAATGCGATGTGACCCTCGGCGTTGGGGTGGCCGTCGTTTGGGATCAGGTGTTTTCCCCTCAGGCCCCAGGTGCAGAGGTGGAAATTCCATTCCTCGAGCTTTCGCCACAGCTCCTCGCGCTGGCCTGCGGCGAAGGGGAAATCGCAACCGGGCGTTTGCTCCTCCTTCTTCATGCAGTTGGTGAACAATACGACCTCGGTGCCGCGGCGATCCGCGACGAGGTGAATCCGTTCGAACGCTGCGATGAACCCGGGGTACTCGGCCATGTGCCTGAACTCGGGGGGGATCGCCTCGATGTCGTAGAAATCATAGTACATATCCATCGCCGTGCCGGAGATCGGCACGAGCTCGAGGGGTGGCGTGAACCGCTCCCATAGGGTGCCGAGAATGACCGAGCCGAGGGGGCGGCGGAGCGGTCCCGAGAGCAGAAAGTGGGGAACCTCCCAATCGTTGCCAATCACCCCGACCACCACGACGTCCGGCGCAAAGAGATCCGCCTTGGCCTCGAACATGGCAGCGTAGCTCAGCGTGGTGTAGCCCGGGGCCGCGAAGTTCAGCGTCTCCCATGACCGGCCGCGGGCCCGCCTTCGCTGTTCGAGCACGTCGAGGTAGGTCTCACCGTTGGCGACGCCCTGCCCGAACATGAAGGAGTCACCCACGCCCATCAGGCGCGTCGTGCCTGGCGGCTTTTTCGGGGTCAACTCGCTGTCGCTGCGCATGCCCGCGGCATTGGTGCGAACCACCTGCGAAAAGAAATGCCCCCTGAGGCCTGGCTTGAGCTCGTAGATGAGGTCGGGAACCGAGGAGAGCCTGACGAGGTAGCCGAGGTTATCGGTGTCAACCTCGACAATCGCGGCGCCGCGCACGGTCCGCTCCAGATCCCGTGCCCTGTCCCAGTCGAGGTAGAGGCGGAAGAACAACTCTGCACCGGCCAGGGAGATCAGCGTGGATACCGCCAGTAGAATCAGCTTGATCGCCCGCTCCCGCATGGCCCCGCCGCTAGCAGGAAGGTCTACCGGCGTCAACGCAGCGGCGCGCCACCGAGAGCCTCACCCGGTGCGCTCACGATCCAGGCGGTGCCTGGCCAGCGGTCTCCTCGCCGCCTTCCCTGGACAGCGCCTCCCGCATCAGACCCGCCTCCTGCACGAGGGAGACGATGGTACGCTGCTGGCGGTTGAGCCGTAGGACCAGGATGTGCAGGTACGCAAAGACGACGACGAACAGCGCCCCGAACAGGACGACCAAGGGGAACTCGACGCCGATGAACCGCGTGACTTCCACCACCGGGCCGGGGAAGAAGACGACGATGCTCGGCATGACCGCCGCTAGGGCCAGCATCGCCGAGTCAAAGAGGTCCATGCGGTTCTTGGCGGCGTTGCGGATCAACACCAACATGTAGCCGACGAGGAACAACGACATGAAGATGATGGTCCGGATGCTCGGTGTATAATCCATGACTTCACAGGCTCCTTGCCACGCGGGTGAGCAGCAAATATCCCACGACACGCAGGACGTAACTGGCGGCCTTGAGACCCCGGATGGAGCTTCGTCCCGTGGCCCGGGGGCGCATGCGCGCGGGGATTTCGCGCACGCTGAGGCCGTGGCAGGAGGCGACGGCGATGGAGATGGGCTCTGGAAAGTCCGTGGGGTACTCCGCCGCGAACAGCTCGATGGCCTTGCGGTCCAGCAAACGCAGGCCGCTGGTAGGGTCGGTCACCCGGGAGCCGAACAGGAGCCTGAGGCAGCCGCGCACGATGGCGATGCCGATCCGCCGCGCCCAGGATGACTGGAAGCCGCCCGCTTCGAGGAAACGCGAACCGATGATGATGTTGGCGGGTGAGCGGCGGTAGGCCGCGAGGAGCGCGGGGACCATCTCCGGCGGATGTTGACCGTCGCCGTCGATCTGGAGGCAGAGGTCAAAGTCGTGTTGGTGCGCGAAGCGGAAGCCGGTTTGAACCGCTCCGCCAATGCCCAGGTTCACGGGCAACCGCACGCACCGCGCCCTGGCGCTGGCGAGCGCAAAGGTGTCGTCCTGGGAACCGTCGTCGATCACTAGAACGTCGCAGGCGAGGCCCTGGCGCTGGATCTCGTCGAGGAGCCCGGCGATGCTCGCCGCCTCGTTGTAACAAGGGATAGCGAGCAGGAGGCGCTCGGTCTTCTCCTTCTGGTCCGCTGACACCCTCAAACCCTCAACGGCGCATCCCGGGCCGTAGCCCCACGAGGCTCCGGAGTCGGTGTTGGAGGATCATCGCGCCGACGGCGAGGACGCGCCGCGGAACGTTTTCCATTTTGCTCTGTGGCACTCCCAATAGCGCCCGGGCCCCCTGGCGCCAAAGCTCCGCTCCGCGTCGAAGTCGAGCGCGAAAAAACGCCGCGATCAGCTCGCGCCGCCGGGCCGCCGCCGTTGCCCAATCTGCCCGACCCCGTGGGCTGAAGCTGACCAGGGCATCCGGGTCCAGGATAGGGACACGGCGTTGGTCGTGGATGGCGCTGCCGGGCAACGGCGCCACCACGAAGACCGCAACCTCGTCCAGACCGGCGCCCACCAGAGCTTCTAGGTACTCAACCGACAGGCGATGGTCACCGGCCGACTCCGCGGGGTGGCCGACGATGAAACAAGCCTGGGTGACGATCCCGTGGCGCTTGCACCGTGCCACCAGCGCCAGGCCGTGCTCGTAATCGAAGGACTTGCCAATGGCCTGCAGCACCGCCGCCGAGCCCGACTCGGGGCTAAACGAGAGGTACCGACAACCCGCCTGGGCGAGCCGGGACACCTGGCCGAGTGGTACGGACTCCGCCTTGGTCCCGCTCACAAAGTAGAAACGGATGCCGGCATCGCGCTCGATGAGCAGTTGGCAGATCGCCTCCCAGTGTTTCGGGTTCACGGTCGGGTTCACGTCCTCGACCTGAAAGTCCCGCACCTCGAACCGATCCCGAAGCTCCAGCATCTCGTCCACCACCTCGGCGGGCGCCCGCGCGTGCCAACGTCGGCCGCTGGTAGCCGGCATGACACAGAAATCGCAAGCCAAGGGGCATCCCCTCGAGGCCAGGAGCGGCAAATAGCGCGCCGTCCGCGGTCCGTGGGCGTAGGGCAGCGACCAGTAGCCGTCGACGTTGAAGAGCTCCCAGGCCGGAACCGGATAGCGAGGCAGGTGCTCCCGGCTTCTTTGCACCGGCCGGTCGAGGAGCGCGCCCGCCCCGATGATATTGGCGGGGGCCACGGCGGGATCCAGGGTGTCGAGATAGGCTTGAATCTCGGCCCAGCTCCCATAGGGCTCGCCGCACAAGAGGGCATCGGCGCCGGCGGCGACGAGCTCCGGGGCGAGCGGCGAGAGCGCATAGGCCGTCACGGCCTGGGCGTTTTCCAACACGGCGATCCGGGCCGACCGGCGCCAGGCTCGCAGGGTTCGGATGATGTCCAACAGCTCGCCATGGGACATGCTCGACATGGCAAATACGATGAATGTATCGGCGTGCCTGACCGCTGAGGTCTCGCTGAGCTGTGAGAGGGGACGGCCTTGCAGATAGTGGTCCCCCCGGTCCTCGAGGGTCCGTGGCGACGCGCCGAGCAGGTCGAGGACCGTGACCGCCTCGCGCCGCTCGCGTAGAAAGCCCGCCAACACCGCCAGCTCCAGCGGCCAATACGGGACCCCGGAGCCGAGGAGGTCACCCTTCTGGATCGCGATGCGCGGCGAGATCAGGGTGAAGCGCATGTCAATCGAGCACCGGATAGTGCGCCGTGCGCTGCCGCTCATCGCGCCACGGGGGTGGCGACCGTCGGTCCCGCGACAGGAGCCAGCGGGCGGCGCCGAACCCGATGTCCATCCCGTCGAGGGTGCCGATGTAGCTCGACGCCCCCTGTCGACCGATGGTGCGCAGGTTGCGGAAACCGTCGAGCTCGTCGAGCACGGCCTCGAGTCCCGGCGCGCCGCCGGCCCGGAGCACCGGGTACGAGGCAGGACAACGGATGACGCGTTGATCCTCGATGCCAAAGCCGGTGTATCCCATGTCGCGCAGACCGCGCTGGGCCGCCGCGAGCAGCTGCTCATCGGTGGGGTCTCCGGTCGCTCCGGCGTCACCGCCCATGATCTCGCAGCAGAGGATCGTGCCCCCCGGGGTCATCCCCGGGTCGAACGACTTCTGCTCGCTGAGGCGATGGAAGGGGATGGAGGCGTCGGGGACAAAGACCCACGACTCGTCGAGCAGGCTCGGCCGGTCGAGCTTGAAGAAACACAGGAAGAGGTCGTTGCTCCAGACCGCCCGGCTCAGGCGCCCCGCGGTTGGCTCGTTCAAAGATGGGCCGAGCAAGCGGACCAGGGCGGTGAGCGGCAGGGTGGAGAACACGAAATCATCGGCGGTGACCTCGAAGCGGCGCTGCTCGGCGGTGGCGTGGTCGGTGCAGAGGATGCCACGCACCGCTCGGTCAACCACCTCGAGGCCGGTGATTTCCCAGCCGGTGAGAACCTGGTCGTGGTCCTCAACCTCCCGCGTGATCGCTTCCCACAGCGTCCCCAGGCCACCCCGGGGATAGCGGAACTCGAGCGCCTCAAAGTCGCTCGTCGAGCGCACGCCAACGGTGCGCGCCACCAGCTCGAGCAGGCGCGGCGTTTGCACGCGTCCCTCCGCCAGGCTCGCGTCGAGTTGCCGGGGATCGCCCCAGAGCTTGGTCGCAATCGGCGCGAACAGCTCACGGTAGAGGGTTGCGCCCACCCGCCCCTCGAGCTCCTCGGCGAAGGTCGTCGGCGATCGACGCCGCGCCGCCAGGCCACCGAGTCGAGCCAGGCCGTAGTCGCGCAGCATGGCGGCAAAAACCCGTGGCCCGAAGACCCCGATCAGGGAGAAGGGCGATGGCGGGTAGGGGAGGAAACGGCCGCCCATGAAGATGCTGCTGTGCTTGGGTCGCGTCAGCCATTGTTCAGGGGGCAAGATCGCCTC
>JAUUZB010000799.1 GCA_030590185.1 Deltaproteobacteria bacterium | reverse complement strand
CTGACCGAGTACGACTTCTACACCGTGCTGTTCGGCATCGGCCGTTCCCTCGGTGTGTTCCCGAACATCGTGTGGGATCGCGCCCTCGGTTATCCGATCGAGCGGCCCAAGTCCCTCACCACCAAGATGCTCGAGGACGTCGCCGGCATCAAGTGAGCGACATAGTGTGAGTATCCAAGCCGCCCTGTCCCTATTTGGGGGCAGGGCGGCTTTTTTTTTGCCTTCTGCCAGCGGCACCATGACGATTCTCAAACGCATCTTCCCGTTCCTCGGTTGGTTCGAAGGCTACAACACGGCCGCCCTGCGCGCCGACGCCATCGCCGGCCTCACCGTAGCCCTGGTCCTCGTTCCCCAGTCGATGGCCTACGCCCAGCTCGCGGGCCTGCCGGCCTACTACGGACTCTACGCCGCCTTTTTGCCGCCCATGGTCGCGAGCCTCTTCGGGTCGAGCCGGCAGTTGGCCACCGGGCCGGTGGCGGTGGTGTCGCTCATGACCGCGGCGACCCTCGAGCCCCTCGCCACGGCCGGCAGCGAAGCCTACATCGCCTACGCCTTATTGCTGGCCCTCGCGGTCGGTCTCTTCCAGTTGGCGCTCGGGGTCCTACGCCTCGGCATGGTGGTGAACTTCCTCTCCCACCCGGTGGTCAACGGCTTCACCAACGCCGCCGCCATCATCATCGCCACCTCCCAGCTCTCCAAGGTCTTCGGCGTCTACGTCGACAAGGCGCCCCACCACTATGAGACCATCTACCGGGTGGTGATCGCCGCCCTCGACGAAACCCACTGGCCGACCTTCGGCATGGCGGTGTTGTCCTTTGCGATCATCATCATTTCGCGGCGGGTGAACCCCCGCATCCCCAACGTCTTGGTGGCGGTGGTCGTCGCCACCTTCATCTCCTGGGCCATCGGTTTCGAGCACAATGAGACCGTCCCGATCGAACGCCTGGCCTCGAGCTCGACCGCCGAGCACCTGCGAGCCTTCAACGCGGCGGTTGGTGCGCGCGAGTCCCTCGAGGGTGATCGCGCCGCCAGCGAGACCAGCTGGTCGGAGATCGAAGAGAGCGAAGGCAACACCTGCCTGCGTTGCCACGGCAGCCGGGAGCTCGAGCAGTTCGGCGTCGCCACTGGTACCGATACCGCAACCGACACCGACGCAAACGCTGAGACGGAGCTGATCGATCGTTCCGGTGGGGCGCTGGCTTTGCACGGACGCGCCGGCCTGTTCGACCGCCACATCGAGGGCATCAAGCAAGAGCTGGCCCGCCACCGCGCCGCCTTGCGCGGCTTGCGCTTCGTCAAGGCCATTCTGCCGGACAACGACCTGCGCTTCTACGTGCGTGGGGAGGAGCCGGACGGTGCGCAGCTCGAGGATCGGATCTGGCGCCTGCGGGTCGGCAACAGCCGCCTGCCGACCGATCGGTTGACCCTGATGGGCGGGGGAGCCGTGGTCTCCACGATCCCCGAGGGCTTGCCCGCCCTCCGCTTCCCCGAGCTCGATTGGAAGATTTTCCCGCGGCTGTTCGGTGCGGCCATCATCATCGCCCTGCTCGGCTTCATGGAGGCGATCTCCATCGCCAAGGCCATGGCGGCACGCACCCGTCAGAAGCTCGATGCGAATCAGGAGCTCATCGGCCAGGGTCTCGCCAACATCATCGGCTGCATCGGCCAGAGCTACCCCGCCTCCGGCTCCTTCTCCCGCTCGGCGGTCAACCTGCAGGCCGGGGGACGCACCGGCCTGTCGAACGTCTTCTCCAGCGTGGTCGTGGTGGTGGTGCTGGTGTTCTTGTCCAGCTCGCTCTACCACCTGCCCCAGGCAGTGTTGGCCTCGATCATCATGATGGCGGTCTTCGGTCTGCTGGGCATCAAGGGTTTCCTGCACGCCTGGCAAGCCAGCCGCTTCGATGGGGCGGTCGCGGTGATCACCTTCGTGGGCACCCTGATCTTCGCGCCGCACCTCGAATGGGGGATCTTCATCGGTGTCGCCCTGTCGCTGATCGCCTACCTCTACCGCAGTATGCGGCCGCAGGTGGTCGAGCTCGCGCCCCACCCGGATGGCTCCATGCGTGACGCTAGCCGCTCGGGTCTCACCAAATGTCGCCACATCAGCATGGTCAGCTTCGAGGGGCCGCTCAACTTCGCGAGCACCGCCTACCTCGAGGGCGAGATCCTCGGCCGGGTGGCTGAGTTGCCCGATCTCAAGCACCTCATCCTCGCGGCCAACGGCATCAGCGAGGTCGACGCCTCGGGCGAGGAGACCCTGCGCAACCTGGTCGAGAACCTGCGCGGCGCCGGCTATCAGGTTGGGTTGTCTGGGACGCCCGACACAGTCCTCGACGTCCTCAAGCGCTCTCACCTCTACGACGTCATCGGCGAGGAGAATTTCTACGCCACTCGCGCCCAGGCAATCGCCACGGTCTTCGCTTCGAGTCACGCCGGGGCGGAGGAGGAGGACTGCCCCTATCGACAGGCCATGCCGCCGGTGATCGAGCTCTCCCTGCACGGGGATGGCACCCTGCGCAACGCGGCCCACCACGACCTCGCCACCTGCCAACACATCGCGGCCCTGCGCTTCGACGCCCCGCTCAACTTCGCCAACACCGGTTTCCTCGAGCAAGAGATCCTCCAGAACCTCGCCGGCCGGCAGCGCTTGCGCCGTATCCTGTTCGTCGGTCACGGCATCAACGACATCGACGACAGCGGCGCGGTCAAGTTGGGCGAGTTGGTCACCAAGCTCCGGGGCGACGGCTTCGCGATCTGCTTCAGCGGCCTCAAGGAGGAGGTGCTGGAGGTGCTGGCACGCAACGACATCATCGCCCTGATCAAGGATGAGAATATCTTTCCGACCCAAACACGGGCCATCGCCGGAATCTACGCGAGCGCCCACACCGGCAGCGCAGAGACGAACTGCCCCTTGTGGGACCTGGCACCCCACCTCACCGAGCTCTCCCTCCACGACAGCCGTACCCTGCGCGAGGCCGACCAGCATCACCTGCGCCTGTGCGATCACCTGGCCCTGCTCCGTTTGGACGGCTCGGCGGTGCTCGCCCACCGCAAGGCGATCCAGTCGGAGTTCGTTCGCTGGGCAAAGGGCCGCGCCAACGTTCACACCATCATCTTCCTCCTCAACACCCTCGATCGCGTCGACCCGACCCAGGCCCAGAACCTCTTGTCCTTGGTCGAAGAGGTGCGCGAGGCCGGCTTCGAGGTGGCGCTCGCCAACATCAATGATCGGGCTCTCGAGGATCTCGGCCGCTCCGGGATCGCCGACGCCATTGGTCTGGACTCGATCCTGCCGTCGGCGATGGGAGCGATCGCCGACCGCTATTCCGCCGCCCACGGTCACGGCCCAGAGAAGAGCTGCCCGCTGGCCCCGATCGTCCCGCGGCTCATCGAGATCTCCCTACATGCCGACGGCTCCCTGCGTGACGCCCGTCGTCACGGCCTCGAATTGTGCCAGCGTATCGCAGCGGTCCGCTTCGACGGTGTGCTCAACATGGCCACCATGGGCAGCTTCGAGGAGGCCCTG
>JAUUZB010000660.1 GCA_030590185.1 Deltaproteobacteria bacterium | reverse complement strand
GAGATTGAAGCTCTGATTCATCTCCTGCATTTCCTTGGTCGCCAGCATCAGCTGTGACGCGCTGTCACCCGAGGCCGCGTTGGCCTCAACGCTACTAAACACGCCGCCGCTGCTGCTGGTCGTCGACGTGCCGCCCGTAGTGGTACCGCTGGTCGCGACCCCGCCGCCGCCGAGCATCGAGGCATTCGGCGCCTGCGCCGTGGTGCCCGTCATAGAGCTCTTCACCGATGCCAAGCCGCTTACCGCCGCCGAGACGATAGCCCCGCCCGGAATGTAGGGCGCAGCCAACTGACCCGCAGTCATCACCACGTCGGTCGCCTTCGACACGCCCTTTCCGAGGACGGTACCGAAGTCGGTTTTTGGGGTTTGACGCTGAACGGCCAGGCCGACGCTCACTCGGAGTCCACGTTGATTCTGGATGCCGCCTGTACTCATTGAATTCTCCTGTTCGATTAGCCAGTTACGAGCTGTGCGGCCTTTCGACCACCTTCACCCGCTGTCTTATATATGCGGGAGGGGGTGTTTTCGGTTGGGAAAGTTCTCACTATTTACGACGGGGCCGGGGGGCACGATCGAACCCTGGGGGCCTTAGTCGGGGCCGTGGGGCGTTCGGGCTAAACCTGGAAAAAGCCAATGATTTAGAGGCCCTTCGACAGGCTCAGGACAGGCTTTCCTCCATGGCCGTCTTGGTCTGGTAGAGGTAGTCCATCAAATCCGCGGCTTTTTCGACCGCCGCCGTGGCTCGCTTGACGGCTAGCTTATCCTTGTTGCTCTCGGCTTTTTCGCCGAGGGCCTCCAGATCCTTGAGGATCTGGTTGAGGGACTCGCCCACCTGGACGGGATCGTCCTTTTCGAGCATCGCCTCGATGCGGGCAAAACCGAGGGAGAAGGACTCCGCCTTTTCCTTGTCGGTGCGCATCTCGGCGGTACCCGCGGCCGGTTTGGACATCCCATCGCGGTGGGTGTCGCCTACCTTGAACGACTCGATCTTTTTATCGGTCATCGAGACTCTCCCAAACGAACGTTGGCCCACACGGGTCGATTTCTATGTATCACCGATGTTCGGCTGGCCGCCAGGGGTTGCCGGGGGGTCCACCCACAGCGGCCGGCGTCAGGGATCGCAAGGATACAAAACCGGATCAGCCCCGTAATCGTGATCCGGATCCACCGCCGTCCCATTGCAGGCCTCGGTCAAGTTCCGGCAGGTATCGTCGTCGTGGTCCAAGCTCAGATCTAGAACGCCGTTCTCCTCGCGCCCGTTCTCGATCAGCCAGGCCTTGGCGTCGTCGAGCTCGCTGGCGTCCTCCGGGGCCGGACTGACGAGCTGATCGAGAGCCGCCTGTTCGGTCAAGAAGACACCCTGCTCGTCGTCGTCGACGAAGCTCACGGTGACCGTCTCCTGCCCGCCCTCGAGGGAGGTCTTCACCAGGTCGACGTAGGTGAGAAAGTAGGCGAGGGGCAACGGCCGGACCGACTCTCCACCCGCCGGGTCGGGGTGGATCCAGACCAGGGCCACGGGCCGGACGATCCCGGTCGTGATCCCCGAGCAGCCCCCGGTCGCGACCCGGTCGACGATGTCGAGGGGACAGTCGAGATCGACGTGGCCGCCGACCCTCAGCTCCGCCGAAAGCAGACCATCAAAGGATGCGGCGCAGGTCTGGGTAACGAGGGAGGAGGGCCACGGCGCGTCAAAGCGCAGGGCGACCCCAGGGGTGGGCTCGGCCCCGCACCCGGCGAGCCACGTTAGCGCCACCAGGGCCCATCCGGCCGCGCCGCCACTCCGGAGCCGTGCCACGTTGTTCACCGGATCATCCCTAAAAGCTCAAGCCGTAGACGCCGTTGAGATCGGTGGCTCCGACTTCGACCGTCACCCGATCCGGAACCAGCGGGTCGGTACCACCGCCCGCGGACTCGCACGGGCCAGCCGCAAAACACCAGCCCACCACGCCCCCAGTGGTGACCGCCGCGACCCCAACCCCCACCAGGGTCCAGAGCAACGCTGAGCAATAGAGCGGCGGGTCCTCGAGCTCACAGCGACCCAGGGGCGGGGGCGGCGCTGGCTCACGGAACGCCCCGTCCCAATTGCTTTGGGGCATGGCGGCTGCCGCGGCGGCCCCACCGCCGGCCGGTTCTGCGGTGGAGCTCGTGGGGTCGGACTCCGACGCAGCCCTGCCCTTTTTGCGTTTCTTCTTTTTGCCGACGCCGTCCGCCGCCGCAGCTTCTGACGAGCCAGCCGAGGTGACCATGGCGGGGGCGGGCCTACCGGTCTGGAAGCACCTCGACGGGTTGTCGGCCGGGAAGACCCGCACCGGCGCCTCCGGGCTGCCGTAACGCGCCGGCCCGTTGCCGTTCTCGTCGAAGGTCTCGATGAAGTATTCGAGCGTCCCCTTGAGCTCCCGCGCCTTGATGGTCGCGGTGAAGACGCTGCCGTCCGCGGTCTTCTCAAAGGAGGCGCTGCGCCATTCCTTGGCCTTCCTGGTGCGGTAGACGACCTTCGGATCGAAGATCGGGGAGTCGTCGTAGAACAGGGCCTCGACCACGAACGCCCGGCCCTTGCGATAGGTATCACAGGGCTCGTGGACGATTTGGGGCGGCAGCATGTCGTCTGCGGCTGCATCCCCTGGGGTGAAGCTCGCGAGCAGGAACAACAGCACCGCTCTATTCACGGTACTCCATCCGGGCCGAGGCGATCTCGATCGTGTCCCCGGGTTGGAGCCGGTGGCGTGACACGTCAACGCCGTTGACCGTCGTACCGGTGCTGCTCTCGAGATCGACGATCACGTGCCCCCCGGCCTCCTTGACGATCTTCGCGTGAATGCGCGAGACCGTCGGATCCTCGAGGACGAGATCCACCGAGTCCATCCGGCCGATCAGAATCTCGGAGCCGATCAACGGAAAGGTGACCGGAGCATCGCCGTTGACCCCTACTAATATCAGCTTCGCCGTCTCGCCCGTCGTCATCTCAATACCCAGACTGTACCACGACCGGGGTCACCTGTGGAGTTGCCCTAGGGGGGCGAATAACGCAGGGTGATCCGGAGTCGCAAACCTTCCTTGGGGTTCAACATCTCGAGCAGGGTGCTGGTGCCCCCCTTGACGTTGGTCAGGGGAGTCTTGCCGAGGCCGATGCCGCCCTTGCTCTTGACAATCGCCCAGGGCTCCGAAGTGACCTGGGTGTAGGTGATCTCCCCGGCGGTGACGCGGTAGGAGACCTTGACGTGGAACTTGGTCTTGTCCGCCACGCTGCCGAAAATGATGATGCCGGTGGAACCCTTGAGCTTGAAGGTTTGGCCCGCCCGCCCCTTGTGGGTGATCTTCACCGGGGGCGTGGCTGAGATGAAAACGTTGCCTAAGCCCGACGCTGCGGCCGGGGCCGCGGGCGAGTCTTTCTTGGGCTCCTTTTTGTGCTCCTTTTTGGCTTCCCTCTTGGACGGCTCCTCCTTGTGACCCTTGTCCTTGAGCTCCTTGGCCCGCTCGAGGGCCGATTTTCCGCCCCGCTCTTTCTTGCCGCGTTTGGTCGGTTCCCCATCCGGCGTGCGGACCCTGCCGCCCTTTTCTGCCTTGGCGGCCTTGGGGGCGGGAGCGGGGGTAGCTGTCCCGGACGGCGCGACAGGGGCCGGTGGAGCTTCGGGGGCCGGTCGGGCTGCGTCGCCAGCCGCGGCCGGCCCGGTCTTGACCGCCCCGCTCGCCGGTTGGTCCTGCACCGGCGCCATGGCCAACACAGTGGCCGGCGGCCCGGTCTTGATCATCGCGAGCGAGCCGACGAAGGAGCCAGCCACGATCAACACCAACAGCAACAAGAACGGTAGGCGCGAATGGGGTGCCCCGCCCTCCTCAACCACATCGACGTGGGCGGCGTGGGCGGCGATCTCGTCATTAGAGGTGACGTCGTCGAAGTCGGGCTCCGCCTCGACCGCCACGGCCGGCGGGGAGTCGGTCGGCCGCCGTTTGTGGGCCGGGCCGCGACCGCTCACACCGGAGCTGTCGGCGCGGCGGGCGTC
>JAUUZB010000144.1 GCA_030590185.1 Deltaproteobacteria bacterium | reverse complement strand
GGTGGCGCCCCGGCGCTCGGTGCTGGGGTCGAGCCGGCCGTTGTGTGACAATGTCCGACGACCGATGCGGACGCCCGAGAAACTCTGGATCGCGGGACCCACGGGCCGACTAGAGGCCCTGGTGGGGCACGCTGAGACTCCGCTGGCCACCGCGGTAATCGCCCATCCCCACCCCCGGTTTGGCGGCACCATGCACAACCCGGTGGTCTTCTACGTCGACCGGGAACTGCGTGACGCTGGTATGATGACCGTGCGTTTCAATTTCCGCGGCGTCGGCGGGAGCGAAGGCAAACACGATGACGGGATGGGCGAGGTACGCGACTTGGCCGCCGTGGTGCAGTGGGCGCGCCTGGTCCAGCCCGATCGGCCGTTGCTTCTGGTCGGCTATTCCTTTGGTGCCCTGTGCAGTATCCGCTGCGCGGCAGCGGACCCAACCTTGGCCGCCGTGATCGCGATTGGGCTGCCGATTCGTCTCTATCCGATGCCTGAGATCGCTGAGCTCACGCTGCCGTTGATGGTCGTGCAGGGCAGTGAGGACCAATTCGGCAGCCCGGCGGCTGTCCGCGCCGCGTTGGTCGCCAAGCCACCGCCGGTCAAGCTCCAGGTGCTGCCGGATGCGGAGCACCTCTTTCACGGACGATCGCGGGAGGTGGCGGTGTTGGTGAGGGAGGCGGCCGAAGAGGCCTTGCGGCTGGCGAGTGAGGGGGGGAGTAGGTCGGGCCGGTGATCGGTCTCAACCGGACTCCTCGGTGGCTGCCGCCTCGGCCGCTGCTGCTGCTGCGTTGACGACCGTCCGCACCCGCAGGCCCGGCTCGATCTCCCTCGCGGCCTTGATGATGAGACAGGTGGAGGCGGAATCACGGGCGTCCACGATTTGCAACAGGCCGATCGACTGCGTCATGCTGTCATTACTGTCGCCGGTCAGATCGTCGGAGTTGGCCACCACCTGAAGTCGGTTGCCACGTTCGAGACCGTGTCGCTTGCCCTTGTCGATGTAGACCAGCTCCATGTCCCCGACCACCGCCTCGCGCCCGTTGCGTACCGCCATCACGACACCCTTGACATCCTTGCCGGTCGGTATCTCGATCAAGCGCACCAGCAGGTCCTGCTCCATCGGCGTGATGAGGTTGCCGCGCTCGATCTCCACGAAGTTCCTGATGATCCGCGCCTTGGTGATCTCCTCGCTCTTGGGACTCTCCACTTTTAGAATCCCGGTGATCTGGGTCAGGAACCCCCGGTGGTCGCCGCTGCGGGGATGATAAACCTCGACGGTGGTGCGATAGGAGAGGACAAAGCTGCCGGGCTCGGGTCGCTTGGAGCTGGGAAACCTCAAGAAGACCCCGTCCCCGGCTCTCAGCATGATCGTGTCCGGCACGGCATTGCTCAGCACACCGGCCTCCTGCACCTCCTTGGGGGAGACGAAGCGCTCGAGGTAGCGGTACAGCACTCCAGCGCCACGGTTCCGGCGGGGCGGGGCGTTCACCATTTCGATCTCTGGTCCCGAGGAGTTGCCGTCACGGGAGGCGCCACCGTCGCTGCTGATCTCATCGATGTCCGCCGCGCCCGGATCGCCGTAGTCCTCCGGCATGCCCATGTTCCCTGCGATCAAATCCGCCTGGCTCGGCAACTCGAGCTCCGGTTGGAAGAAGCGAATGCGATCGCCCGGATAGATCCAGTGCGGGTTGGTGATCTCCGGGTTGAGCGACCAGACCTTCGGCCACTTGTACGGGTCACCCACCACCCGGGCGGAGATGTCCCAGAGGGTATCCCCCGTGACCACGTCGTACTCGTTGACCTGCGGGTTGAAGTCGGCATCCCAGGCGGGTGCCTCGCGGACCTCGATCTCTCCTTGGCCGGCGGCCGTGGCGGAGACGACCAAGCCGAGCAGGATCAGCAGCCAGCGTTTCATCGCATCCTCCGTTTCGCCCCGCCCGAGGCGAGGCGCGCGCGCGCCAACTCGGCCAGAGCACTCTGGGGATAGGTGGCGATCACCCGTTTGAAAATCGAGCGGGCTTTGCCCGGCTTGCCGAGCTGTTCGTAGGCGAGGCCCATCTTGAGCAGCGCGTCGGCCGCCTTGTTGCTGTGCGGGTGGCGCTCGACCACCTCACCGAGCTCCACCAAGGCCTGTTGGTACTGACCACGTTCGAAGCGGCATTCGCCCATCCAGTAGAGGGCGTTGTCGACGAGCTCGTGCTTCGGGAATTTCCGCACGAAGGTGGCGAAGCGCTCATAGGCTTCGTCGCTGTTGCCGGCTCGGTAGGCATCGAGCGCCGTGCGGAACAGCTGGTTGGCGCCGGCCTGATCCCTGCCCTCTGCGGGTGGTGGCGGCACCTCGGCCACCGCCAATGGGGGCGGCCCGCTGCTGCCGGTCAGCTTGATTTCAATGGGCGGCTCTGGATCCGGTTCCCTGGTTGCGGTCACCGGCTCAGGTACCGTTGGCGTGAGCTTCACAACTTCGAGGTGTGGCGGCCCGGCCGTTGGCGGCGGGCTCGAGGTTTGCTCCGGCGGTGTTTCGCGCAGGCTGTCCACACGGTGGGATAAGACGATCAGTCGGTTCGAGAGCTCCTCGCCCCTTTGGCCCTGGTGCGCGAGCTGGGCTTGCAGAGATCGAATCAGGGTCGCGATCCGTTGCAGCTCGATCTGCTCCGCGCTCGGCGCGCATCCCGTCATCAACGCCATCGTCATCCAGATTTGCACGCAGTTTCGTACCATGTCGCCAACCGGAGCTGTCCACCCCAAGTGTCACCGGCCGGCGCAGAATGGTCAAGAAAACGGGGCCTTGCCCACACGACCCGCCAGCTCCCCCACAGAGGTGGACGACGCCGGGGGCTCGGGTATTCCCTAGCCCCGAAGCCCGATCACGCCCGCCTGCCGCCCCGTACCAGGGCCATCCCGGCGGTGGGAATAGAAGCGCTCGTCGCAGTGGGTGCAGTGACGCAATGTGTCGGTGTGGAGGGGCAAGGCGCCCGCCTCGCGCGCGGCCTGCTCATTGAGCGCCCAGAGATCTGCGACCCGGCGGCCGCGTTCGTCCGTGCGGATCGCCTCACCGCCGTTCGGGTAGGCGCCGCGGAGCTCATCGGCGACCTCTTCGCCGATCTCGAAACAACAGGGCCCGATGGCCGGACCAATGGCGACGCGCAGCTCACTGGGCTCGATCCCGGCACTCTCGAGACGCTCGATCATCTTTGCGACGATTCGCTCCTTGGTGCCCCGCCATCCAGCGTGCACGGCGGCGGCGAAGCTGCCGGTCTGGTCGGTGATTAGTATCGGGACGCAGTCGGCCACCAGCACCGCGATCAACGCCTTGGGATCCCGGGTCCATAGACCGTCGGCCGGTATCGACCGGCCCGCGAGGTGGTTGACCTCGACCAGGTCGGCGCCGTGGACCTGACGCAGGGAAACGAAGCTCGCCTCGGTGCGCTCCAAGCTCGTCAGGACGTGTCGGCGGTTCGTTTCCACCACGCTGCGCTCATCATCGGTGCGGGTCCCGAGGTTGAGGCTGGCGTAGCTCCCGACCGACAGACCGCCCTCCCGGGTGGTGAATCCGTGCACGATGCCGGGGGGCTCGGTCAAGACGCGAGAGGTGAGCAGGGGGACGGTCACTATTATTCTTCCTGGGTAGGGGCGTCGTCGTCGAGGCCACCATTGGCAAATAGATCCGACTCATCGAGGCTCCCCGCTCGAACGGCCGGCGTGGCCGGTGGTGGCGTGTTGTTCGCTGGGGAGAGGAGCAGGTCGTCGAGGGACATCTCGGCCGGGGCGTCCTCCTCTGGCAGCACTTCATCTTCCTCCGGCGCCTCTAAGGCATCGGCGAGACCGCCGCCCTCCCCCAATACGTCCTCGAGGTTGGCTTCACTGCGCAATCGGCCGACCCCGCCGAGAACCTCTTTGACCTTGGGGTAGTCCTCGAGGATCTCGAGCACCTGCTTGCGCTCGAACCGGATCATCGTTGACGGCTCGGTGCATTGGACCGTGGCGGTGCGCGGTTGCCGGGTGAGCACGGCGATTTCGCCGAAGAAGTTACCGGCGCCGAGCCGCGCTACCTCCTTGGGGGAAGCGCCGCCCGAGTCGACCAGAATGGCCACCTCGCCGTGGGCGATCAGGTAGAAGGCTGAGCCGATCTCGCCTTGCTCAACGATCACCGCGTCGGCGGGGAGCGTTTCGATCAAAGCGATGGTGGCGAAGCGGTGAATGCCGATGGCGTCGAGGAGGGCAAAGAGCTGGGAGTTCTGGGCGAAGGTGGCCAGCGCCTTGCGCACCTCGAAGTCGGCCACCCGTGTCATGCCTGGGAGCCCCGGCTGGCCGGCTTTTTGGACCGGGCACCGGCGCTGCGCTTGCGGCGATCGCCCTTGCGCTTGCGTGCCGCCACCAATCCGATCCGCTCACCCATACGCACGGGGTTGCCGGGCGTCAGGGAGTCGAAGGTGACGCGTGACCGCTCGGTCACCAGCACGACGGTGGACCCGAGCTCAAAGGCGCCGAGCTCCGCACCCTTGGACATTAAACGTGGGGGCTCATAGCGCAGCGCGCGCCGTGCCGAGCCACGCTGGTTGGTGTGAATGTCTGGGTCGTAGGATACCGAGATCCGGCCGACGAGCATGGCGCCGACCTTGACCACCGCGATCCGGCCCGCGTCTGGGCTGTCGATGTAGGTGATCAAACGCTCGTTGCGGGCGAACAGCTCGTCAAAGCGGTCGACAGCCGAAGGGAAGACCGGCAGCAGGCTTCCGGGCAGCACCATTGCCTCGCGGATCTCGCCGGAGAAGGGGGCGTGAATGCGATGGTAGTCGTGGGGCGCCAGATAGAAGGTGGCGTAGGATCCGCCCTCGAAGCGCTCGGCGGCCTCGGCGTCGCCTAGCAACCGGGCCAGTCCGTAGCGGCGGCCCTTGACCTGAAGCGCGGTGCCCTCGGCCACCGTCCCGCATTGACCGTTGGTGCCATCGACTGGGCTGACGACGCAGGTCGGGTCCGGGTCGACGCGCCGGGAGCCAGCGCGCAGGGTGCGCACGAAGAGCGCCTCCAGGGTGGGGTAGGCGCCAATCTCTCGGCCAGCCTCGCCCATGTCGATGCCGGTGAAGCGGACAAAGGATCGCTTGAGGGCCTCCACCATCACCCGGGGTCGTTGCCGCCGGGCCAGCCAGCCCCAGGCGCGCGACAGCCCACCCTGCGGCAGGCGTTGCACGACATCGAGCAGGAGATCCGTCTTCACCGGCAACGTATCGCACGGCAGCGGCCACCAAAGAAAGGGGGTTGGATCGGCTCGCGCTCACCGCGCGGCGCGCCCGAGAGCTCAGGGCGTGGGGGCCGTGATGGTCAGGTGCGGGCTGAGTTTTTCAACCGTGGCCGGGCCGATTCCTCGCACGCGACTGAGCTCCCCCAGGTTGTGGAAGGGGCCGCGAGCCTCACGATCTGCCACGATGGCGCTCGCCTTTCGCGGTCCGATACCGTCCAAGAGCTGCAGCTCCTCTGCGCTGGCGAGGTTGAGGTCCAGGGGTAGGCCCTCGAGCATCCGGGCGGTCGCGCCCATCCTCCGTTTTTCGCAGCCGGGCAGGCTCACCCGCAGGCCCGCGGTCAACGGGCCACAGGCCGCGACCTCCGGCTCGTCGGCGCACCCGAGGCGAGTCCCGGCCGCGTCGGTGATCTCGATCGGAGTATCACACACCGCCACCGAGGTGCGGGTGGCGCCGCTGAGGGCCCCAAACAGTTGGCCAGCGGCGACCCCAGCGAGCCCCAGGCCTGAGATCAGCGCCAACCCCCGGGCGACGTTGCCTGTGCCGAACAGTTTCTCTCGACTCATCTCGCTGTGTTCCCTCGGCCGGCGATGTGCGACGGGCCAGTAGCTTGCGCAAACCGACTGGCGCATATTATTACCGGGGCATGGCTACTTCCAAGCGTCCCCGATCGTCGGCGAAGACCGGCAAGATCGCCGGACGGCGCCCCACCGGTTCCGTGCCTGCCAAGAAACGCAAGACGGTGAAGAAGAAGGCGACGGCTGGCAAGGCTGCGCCGCGGGCCGCCACGACGACGGCGCGCCAGAAGAAGACCGCGAAGACGAGCAAGAGTACCACCAAGAAGACGGCCAAGAAGGTGGCCCGGCGCCGGCCGACCAGCAAGCGCTCACCGCGCAACCAGACCGCAGCCCTCAAGCGTCGGGTCAGCAAGCTGACCAGCCTGTTGGACGTCGCCAAGGCGATGACCGCCGAGCGCGATCTCGACAGTCTCCTCAAGCTGATCCTCGACGAGGCCGTTCGGGTCGTAGTGGCGGATCGTTGCACCCTGTGGATCATCGATCGGGAGCGCAACGAGCTGTGGACCAAGGTGGCCCAGGGCCTCGGTCAGGACGAGAAAATCCGCATCCCGGTCGGCGTGGGGATCGCTGGGCAGGTCGCACAGACCGGCAAGACGATCAACATCCCGGACGCCTACGCCGATCCGCGCTTCAACCGCCAGGTCGACAGGGACACCGGCTACAACACCCGCAACATCCTCGCGGTGGCGATGTTCTCCACCAACCACGAGGTCACCGGGGTGCTCCAGGCCCTCAACAAGCTCGAGGTCGAGGGCGACCGCTTCATCCCCGAGGATGAGGAGCTCCTCCTAGCGCTCGGCGCCAACGCCGCGGCCGCCATTGAGAACGCCATCCTCTATGAGGAGATCGATCGCCTGTTCGAGGGATTCGTCAAGGCATCGGTGGTCGCGATCGAAAGTCGGGACCCGACGACCTCTGGTCACTCGGAGCGGGTCGCCAAGCTCACCACCGGCATCGCCGAGAACGTCGAGCGTATCTCCACCGGCCGCTACCGCGACCTGATCTTTACCTACGAAGACATGCGCGAGATTCGCTACGCCGCGCTGTTGCACGACTTCGGTAAGGTCGGTGTGCGCGAGGATGTGCTGACCAAGGCGAACAAGCTCTACCCGGGGCAGATCGACGTCATCGAGACGCGCTTCACCGCCCTGCGGGCCCAACGGGAGAACCGCTTCATGCGGACCCTGATCGAGGCGCTGCGCGAGGGCGGTGAGCTGCCCACCGACATCGACGCCGCGTTGGAACGGGAGTTCGCGGAGCTCGACGAGTTCCTGGAGTTCATCCACAAGTGCAACCGACCAACGGTCCTCGACTCGGGCGGCTTCGAGCGCCTGCGGGAGGTCGCCAAGCTCAAATTCGACATGCGGGGCAATGAGGCACCGATGGTCAATGAGCTCGAGCTGCAGCGACTCTCGATCCCGCGCGGCTCGCTCGACCCGCAGGAGCGGATCGAGATCGAGAGCCACGTCACCCACACCTTCCGTTTCCTCGCGCAAATCCCCTGGACTCGCAGCCTGCGTCGGGTGCCGGAGATCGCCTACGCCCACCACGAGAAGCTCGATGGACTAGGCTACCCGCGCCAGCTCTTGGCGGATCAAATCCCGGTACAGTCGCGGATGATGACCATCGCTGACATCTACGACGCGCTCACCGCCAGCGACCGGCCGTACAAGAAGGCGGTCCCCCACGAAAAGGCCCTCGATATTCTCCACGCGGAGACGAAGATGAAGAAGCTCGACCCCGAGTTGTTGGAAGTCTTTATCGACGCCCGGGTGTTCGAACGGGCCATCGGCCCTGTCCCGTGAGGTTACGGTGAACATTCAGATCTTCAATTTCCTCGTGGACTACAACGCGCAGATCGTGAGCCTCCTG
>JAUUZB010000498.1 GCA_030590185.1 Deltaproteobacteria bacterium | reverse complement strand
GTCGGCGTGTTCCTCGCCCGGGATGTCGAGCTTGGTGGAGATCATCATGCCGACCGCGATGACCACCGCGTCGAACTCCTCGAGCAACCCGTCGAGCTGGACGTCCGTGCCGACCGCTGTGTTGCAGCGGATCTCGGCGCCCATGTCGGTGATGCGCGCGATCTCCTTGGCGATTACGTCGCGGGGTAGGCGGTAGGCGGGGATGCCGAGGAGCAGCATGCCGCCCGGCTTTGGCGCCGCCTCGTAGATGACCGGCTTGTGCCCGAGGCGCGCGAGCTGCCAGGCCGCGGACAGGCCGGCGGGGCCGGAGCCGATGATCGCCACGCGCTTGCCGGTGCTCTCCTTGGCTTCGAATTTGATGTCACCACCGTGGTCACCCGCGTAGCGCTCGAGGGCGTTGACGCCGATGGCATCGTCGATGGCGACCCGGTTGCACTCACTCTCGCAGGGGTGGGGGCAGACGCGGCCACAGATCGCCGGCAACGGCGAGGTCTCGAGTAGGATGCGAAGCGCGGCGTCCGGGTCTTCCTTGGCCAGCGCCTCGATGAAACCGCGCACGTCGTTGCCGGAGGGGCACTGGGAGTTGCAGGGCGCGTCCTTGAATGCGTAGACCGGTCGGCTCGAGCGCCAGCGGCCGGTCTTGTTGCCGCGCGCGTCGTGGGTCGAGAAGGCGAGCGCCGGCAGGTCGTCGAGGGTCTCGAACATCTTGGGGGGCGGCTCGTGTTTGATCGGCACCCCGGGGAGCAGGACCGGCGCGTTGACCCGGTCGTAGCCCACGAGCGCGGCCTCAACGTTCCTGCCCGGCTTCTTGAGCTCGCCCTTGATGGACGGTTCGATCTCCGACTTGTCGACGCCCATCAGCTTGGTGAAGGCACCGAACAGCGAGGTGTTGGCGATGGGTGCGAGCTTGCTGCCGAGGCCATGATCGATGGCGATGCCGGAGCCATCCACGGTGGCGACCTTGAAGCCAGGGAGCTTGGCGGCCAGCTCCTCGGGCTGGCGCGCGCTGTCGACCAGGATCAGGGAGCCCGGCTCCATGCCGGCGGTGACGTCGACCGATTCCAGGATCGACTCCGCCATGACGAGGGCAACGTCCGGATGGTAGATCTGGCAGTTGAGATCGATCTGCGCGTCATCGACTCGCACGTAGCCTTCCACCGGCGCCCCGCGGCGCTCCACCCCGAACTTGGGGAACTCTTTGACGTGCTTGCCGAGCTGGAAGAATAGGCGTGCCACCAGCTTGTTCAGCACGACGACGCCCTGGCCACCGCGGCCGTGGAAACGAAACTCCTGCATCCTTGGGCTCCTCGAAGGCTAAGTCCTATCGCGTCCCGCCACCCCGCAGATCCGCTACCCTCGAAGCCGAGGCACGTCAAGCAAGTCCCAATAACGTACTGCTTGGAGACCGTTTGTATTTGTGCACTCGCGGTGCACGTCGAACGCTAGATCTTGGCGCGGTGCGTCACCGCCCTGGGCGTATGGATCCGTTGTATCCGTTGGCCCGTAACTATTCGCCCTGAGCGAATTCAATTACCCGTCGGTCCTGAGCGAGCGCAGCGAGTCGAAGGAAGCGAGTCGAAGGGTGCGCCTTTCGACAATCTCGGCACAGGCCATCCTCGGACCCGATAGTCGACCTCGGCTATACTCTCAGCATGGCAACGCCCGACACCCGGCTGAGCGTTCTCCTGGGCTTCTTTTTGGTAGCCGCCATCGCGGGCGCCATCTCGATCCATTTTGCCTACGACGAGCGCGTGCCGGAGGTCGTCCACGAAGAGTTGCCCTTTGCTCCGGACACCCCCGGCGAGGTCGATCCCAATCTCGAAGTGATCGAGCAGGTCTCCCCCTTTGGTGTGATCACCAAACGCGAGCCCCACCGGGAGGCAGGAGTCCGCAAGCGCCCCCCCGGGCCCAAGATCATCGAGGTGCCGGCCTACCTGCGTGGTGTCGCTTCTGGTTGGTACCGGGACGCCGGCGGCTATCAGACCGCCCAATATGAGCAAACCCGCGATGGCACGCCGATGCTGATCTATTTCCGCGTCGACTGGTGTCCCTCCTGCCGAGCCTTCGATCGGGACGTGGTGCGCGCCTCCGAGGCCTCGCCCTGCTACCGCGCCGCGGTCAAGGTGATCATCAACCCGGACCACGGGGCGCGCGAGAAGCAGCTCGCCAACCAATACGGGGTGCGGGGTTACCCGACGATCCTGTTGATCCGTGAGCCCGGGGCGCCCTCCAAGCGGCTCTCCTCCTCGGTCCGCCGCACCGCGGGTGGGCTGACCGCCGACGCCGGGGCATTTAATCGCGACTGTGCCTCCGCCCTCGGCATGTGAGCCGGCTCAGCGGGTCGTGGTGGCGGCTGGATCCTCGTCTTTGAAGATCATGGGATCCACCGCCCGGCCGCCGATCTTGACCATGTAGTGCAGGTGCGGTCCGGTGGAACGGCCGGTGTTGCCGGACAGGGCGACCGTGGCGGCGCGGATAGTCAGGTCGTCGGCTTTCACCCGCAGGGAGTCGTTGTGACAGTAGGCGGTCTGCAGACCATAGCCGTGGTCGAGCTTGAGGTACCAACCGTTGACGTTGTCGTGGCGCGCGCGGGTGACCCGGGCGTCGTGGGCCGCGAGGATGCTCGTACCGATTGGCACGGCGATGTCGACCCCGTTGTGGAAGCGCGTGCCGCCGAGCACAGGGTGGGTGCGGTTGCCAAAGGGAGAGGTGATGCGGTGCTTGCCGGTCACCGGCCATTGGATGTCGAGGGCGGTGACCACCGCCATCAGCTGATCGACGAAGGGCTCGACCCGATCGCGTTGCTCACGGCTGAGATAGCGGCGGTGGACCGAGAGCAGCGTAGGGTCGCCCCGTTCCCGCTCCCGCGCCAGATTGACCGCCCGCTGCACCGGCTTGTCACCGAGCAAAAAGGCGCCGAGGGCCGCGTCGAGGCTCCCGAGCCGGCGGGCGTCGTATTCGAGCAGCAAGCCCGCGGCCAGGTTGTGGCGCGCCCGGCTCTCGCTGGGCAGCGTCTCTTCACCGGCGATCGCCTCGGCCCGCTTGAGCTGCAAGGTGGAGAGGGCCAGGCCGGTTGGGCCGGTGGTCAGGCTGAGTGCCTGGAGCAGGCTCTCCCGAACCCCAAAGCGCGCGGCCAGCGCTTGAACGTTCGGATCGCGCTGCCGCCGTGCCGCGGCCAATCGCGCCAGCTCACGATCGGTCGGCTCGGCGCTCTGGTGCGCGGCGCCCAGGTCGAAGAAACCGGTGAGCGGGCGGTCCGGTCGATCGACGCCAAAGATCCATTCGATGGGCCGGTCGATGAGCGCCCCTATTGGGGTTTGGGTATAGACCGCGGCGCAGGCGACCACGGTGATGAAGAAATCGAGCAGGCCGTGCTTGCGTTTCATCCGCGAAGCTCCAGCCAACGGACGATCGGGGTCCCGACCAACAGCGCCGCGGCCGTGACCGGCACGATCACCAGCGCCGGGATCAACCCCTTGAAGCGCCGTTTCCACGGGTGCATGCCGTCCTGGCGCCGGCCCTGGTTGCGGTTCTCGGCCCAGACGAAGGCGTGCCCCGAGGCCGGTAGGCCGAGGCGCACGGCGATGATGGCGGCGATCAGGAATGCCGGGGCCGTGGTCAACCAAGGCGAGGTCGCGTCGAACCTAGGGACTTTGGCGAGCTGCGCGTAGAGCAGTGTCTCCAAGCCGACCGCGATGCCGATGCTGCCGGCGAGCACCGCGCACAGACAGGCGAACGGCACGTAGAGTTTCTCGACCGTCGGGTCACGCCAATAGTCGAGCATGCCGCGGCCCTCGATGCGCCAGCGGCCGGTGGTGACGGTCATCCACTGGCGGGCCCGAGAGTGGTCGGGATCGGTTGGGATGTACGGGGGCGGAGTCTCGTCGTAGCCCAGGGCGATGCGCAGCATCATGAGGTCGATGAGCAACTCGAGGCCGACCGCGGTCCAACTCGCCCAAAGCTCCAGGGTATCGAAGTCGATCCAGGCCGCGAATCGCCAACCGTTGCGAGCCGCCCAGTCCGACTCTGGAACCCCAGTGCCTTGAATCAGGCCGAGGAGGATCTCGACCACCGCTTCGAGCAGGTGGTCCACGAGGTTGAGCGCCCAAAAAGCGCCGTTCTGGGCAGCGTCCGATCCGAGGTGGACGCCGAGGGCAATGACCGCGGCGAGGCCGAAGGGGAGAAAGAACCCCCGCGTGGCGCCGAACAGGCCGGTGATGGCGCGATAGATCCCCACCGGCGCATCATAGTTGCCTGGTGGGGGGAGCCAATATGTGGGGAGTGATTTTTACTTCCGCCGACGTCGCAGTTGCCGCAGGCAAAGAAGCAGGAAGCCGACGCCCAGCGCCGCGGAGTCAGCGGGCTGACCGGGCTCCCCCGCCCCCGAGGAGCAGCTGCAACCGCCGGTGCCGCCGCCGGTGCCGCCGCCGCCAGCCGTGCCGCCCACGCCGCCATCGCCACCGCTGCCGCCCGTCGTGCCCGTGCCCCCGGTGCCTGTCGTGCCACCGCTGCTCACGACGTCCGCGTCGTAGTAGAAGCACTCGCCACAGTCGACCGGACCACAGCGCTCCACGCTGCAGTAGGAATCCGCGCACTCGCAGAAGTCCCCCCCCGAACAGCCATTG
>JAUUZB010000769.1 GCA_030590185.1 Deltaproteobacteria bacterium | reverse complement strand
GGCGCATCCACCGCGTCGTGGGCGATCCCCTCGAGCAGGTGGGCCTTGTCCAGGTTGCGCAGGAATCCCTCGTTACCGCCGGAGCCGATCAGGCTGGTGGTGCCGGCGATGACCTGGCGTGCCTCCCCCCAGGCGTCCGACAGGTCGTGGGAGTTGCCGTCGACCAAGAGCTGGGTGGCGCCGTTGAGGCCCTTGCGCCACTCGTGGCGATGATTGTAGCGCTCCGTGCCGTGGGGAACCGGCTCCGACTCGGTGAAGGAGATGTGGTCGTGGGGGTTGATCAGTCCCGGGCTCACCAACCCGTGGGCGCAGGTGAGCTCGGTGGCCCCGCTGGCCTCAGCGCGGTAGCTGCAGTCGCAGCCCACGCAGGTGATCGCCCCGGCCGCGTCGATCAACAGCTCGCCCGCCTTCAGGATCCGGTCCGGCAGCACCAGATCGCCACGGATGAGCAGAGCCCCGCTACCCTGCACGAGATCGCAGATACCGTCGCTGGCCGGCTCCAGAGTTCGATCGCACGGAGTCGGCGGGAGGTTGTCCTCGTCACCGGGCAGACCATCGAGATCACCGCCGGCGATGTCGCCAGCCAGCCCATCGGAGTCGCCCCCGGTGGCATCGCTGTCGCCCTGGGGCTTGGCCGGGTCGTTGCCGCAGGCGAGGAGGAAGGCAAAAAGCCAGATCAACCGGGAAGATACTGCTGGCGCACGCATGATGTCGCAAGAGATATGGCACCGGGGGGATGGCGTAAAGGCCAATGTTCCCGGGCTAGAGCAGGATCAAGGCCGCGACCGCCGCGGGCACGAGGTAGGCGCTGAATAGATACAGGCGTCCCTGCCGCACCACGGGGATCAGCAACGCCAGGGCGCCTCCACCCACCAACGCAGCGCTCACAAAACCGATGGCGAGCCCTGCCGGATCCACGACCGTCAGATCGGCCCCGGTCCCTTCGAGGATCAGGGCGCCGATGGTGGCGGGCACGGCCAATAGAAAAGAGTAGCGGGCCGCCAGCTCCCGATCGAGGCCGAGGCTCAGGGCGCAAACGATGGTCGCGCCGCTGCGGCTGATCCCCGGAAGGATCGCGAGGCCCTGGACCACGCCGATGGCCAACGCGTGCCAGCCGTTCATCTCGCGGATCCCCAGGCTGCCGTCCCGGATGAACCGGCTCGACAGCAAGAACGCGGCGGTGACCAGCAGCATGCCAGCCGCCACCGGGGGGGAGCCGAGAACCTGTTCAAAGGAACCGGCGAACAGCCGCTCAAAAAAGCGGCCAAAGAACAACCCGGCCACCGCGGTCGGCAGGGTGCCCACCGCGATCAGCACCAACAACCGCGCGGCCCCGCGGTCGCGCAGAACCGTGCCGAGGCGCTCACCTCGGGCCCAGGCGCGCAGCCCGCCGAGCCCATCGCGCACCATGCCGACCACCGAGTGACGGTAGTAAGCCAGGGTGGCCACGAGTGTCCCGGCATGGACCACGACCGTGAAGGTGAGATCCGTGCCGGCGAGGCCGAGCAATGCCCCCCCAAGGACTAGATGCCCGGAGCTCGAAACAGGTAGGTACTCGGTGAGGCCCTGCAACGCGCCGAGGGCCACGGCCTGCCAGAGGGTCAGGCCTTGACCTCGCCGGAGACGCCACAGCGCTCACGCAAGCGGCCGGCCGCGTCGGTGCGCTCCCAGGTGAAGTCCGGGTCGTCGCGACCGAAGTGCCCGTAGGCCGCGGTCTTGCGGTAGATGGGACGCAACAGGTCGAGGCGCTCGATGATCGCGGCGGGCTTGGCGGAGAACTCCTCGGCCAGAGCTGCCTCGATCTTCTCCGCATCGACGATGCCGGTACCGAAGGTGTTGACCATCATGGAGACCGGCTCGGCCACGCCGATGGCGTAGGCGACCTCGACCTCACAACGCCGGGCGAGGCCAGCGGCGACGACGTTCTTCGCCATGTAACGCGCGAAGTAGGCGGCCGAGCGGTCGACCTTGGACGGGTCCTTGCCGCTGAAGCAGCCGCCGCCGTGACGGCCCATGCCGCCGTAGGTGTCGACGATGATCTTGCGGCCGGTCAGGCCGGCGTCGGCCACCGGGCCACCGACCACGAAGCGGCCGGTCGGGTTGACGTGGTACTTGATGTCGCCGGTGAGCAGCTCGGTCGGGATCACCGGCTTGACCACCTCAGCGATGATGAAATCCTTGAGCTCCTTGAGGTCGACCTCCGGGGTGTGCTGCGTCGAGATCACCACCGTGTTGAGGCGGGTCGGCTTATAGTCCTCGTACTCGAAGGTCACCTGGCTCTTGGAGTCGGGGCGCAGGAAGTCGACCTTGCCCGACTTGCGGATCTCGGCGAGCTTGCGGACCAGCTCATGGGCGTAGAAGATCGGCGCCGGCATGAGGTTCTTGGTCTCGTCACAGGCAAAGCCGAACATCATGCCCTGGTCGCCAGCGCCTTGCTCGTGGTCCGGGTCGGTGTCGACGCCCATGGCGATGTCCGGCGACTGCTTGTCGATGGCGGTCAGGACGGCGCAGGTTTCCCAGTCGAACCCGACCTCGCTCGAGTCGTAGCCGATCTCCTTGATCGTGCGGCGCACGATGGCCGGCATGTCGGCGTAGCCAGCGGTGCTGATCTCGCCGGCGATGATCGCCATGCCGGTTTTGACGAGGGTCTCGCAGGCCACGCGGCCCTTGGGATCCTGGCGTAGGATCTCGTCGAGAATGGCGTCGGAGATTTGATCGGCAACCTTGTCCGGGTGGCCTTCGCTGACGGACTCGGACGTGAACAGGTCGTGTCGCTGCATGCTGAATCCTCCTGGGATCTCAGGGGCGAGGAAGCGGGGTTTCTACGCTTCTGGGGTGCGGGTGTCAAACCCGGCGTGGGGTGTTGTGGGTAGGTTGTTTCGTGGGTCTGCGCGGGCCTTAATGCCTTGGCGGGGACGGGAACAGTAACGGGGGCGGAGACCCCACCCTACTCAACCGAAACCGTAACCTTCCGCGGCCGCTGATCAACCTTGCGAGGCAACTCCACCGTCAACAACCCATTCTCGACCTTGGCCTTCACCCCATCAGGATCAACCTCAAACGGCAGCTTGATAGCCCGCTTGAAATCCCCCTCCCGGCGTTCCTGCAACTGGTAGTGCTCATCCTCCCCAGGATCAACGACACTCCACGTCCCGCTCACGATAACCTCATCCACGAGCACCGACACTTCAACATCCCCAGGCCCCGCCCCGGGAACCTCGGCGGTCAGCATGGCGCCCTCGTCCCCGCTCCACAGGTTCACCATCGGCTGACCGAGCCGACGCGGATCGATCACGCCCTGAAACAAACCCCCGAGCTCATCATGGAGTCGCTTGAAATCCGCCTCAAAAGCGCGGCCGAAACGATTGAAGTCATCCTGGGTAAACATGGTCATCCCCTAATGGCGAGCGGTGTGTGCGGTGCAAACATAGGCGTTGGGCCGGTCCTGTCACCCTCCCGGGCGAGCCGGCCGCCCCCTACCCCCTTGGGCTGCGCCCCCCTCTCGGCTAGGTAGGGACCCATGCCCCCTCCGCCACCCCAGGCGCCCCCACCCCTGCCACCGCCGCTGCCGGAACCGCCGACGGTCTTCAGCCTCGGCGATCCACAAAGCTGGGTCGAAATCGCCTGGGAG